>DQOF01000064.1 GCA_015658775.1 Acidimicrobiia bacterium
GACTGGCTGTCGGTCCAGCAGGTCCAGGCCCAGGTACAGGCCATCGGGATTGCCGGCGGCGACGCCTCGCTGCGGGTCGTGTCCGGCGCCGGCCACAGCTTCGACCGGTACGAGGCCGTCCACGAGCTGCCCGAGGCGAGCGTCGCACCCAGCGCACCGACCACCTACATCGACGACGACGGAGCCATGGTCGACCCCCGGACCGGCCGACCCGACGCCGCCCTCACCGACCGCGACATGTTCCTCGCCGCGATCGACGCCGGGTCGGGACGATGGGGCGCCCACATCGGCAGCATCGGCGACCAGCCCGACCTGTTCAGGGCCGACATGCTGGCATTCCACGCCTCGGTGCTGGGCACCTAGCGAACAGGGCCGGGTCGGTCTGACGCCGCGGGGTGGATCAGGTCGGCATCAGCTGAGTCGTGCACGGTGCGACCGGCACGGGCCACGACCGGTACCGCCCTCCGGGGCCGTGTGAAACTGTTGGGCATGAGGCACGCAGAGCGGAGAGCCTGCGCATCCGGGCTCCGTGGCGGCCTCCTCGCCGCGGGCCTCCTGCTCGCTGCGTCGTGCGGCGGCGACCCCGGGCAGACCACCACTGCCCCGACAACGAGTGCTCCGACCACGCCCACTACAGCAGCCATCGTTCCGACCACGACCACGACGACAGCAACGACGACCATCGCCCCCACGACGACTGCACCGACGACCACGACCACCACGACCGCCACGACCACGACCGCCACGACCACGATCGCCGTGCCGACGCCCCCCGACCCGGAGAGGTTCCTCGCCAGGGGGCCGTGGGCCGTGGGGGTGCGGACGATCTGGTTGGACGACCGGCCGGTTGAGGTCTGGTACCCGGTCGATCCAGCGGCTGTCGCCGGCCAGCCCACCGAGGTCTTCGACAGCATCGACGTGATCTCCGAGGTGCTGCGCCCGTTCATACCCGGCGACCTGGGCGGCGAGGTGGACACCGGTTCCTACCGCGACGCGCCCCCGGCGACGACCGGCGGTCGTTTCCCGGTCGCCGCCTACAGCCACGGCAGCCCCGGCTACCGGCAGGCCGCCACGTTCCTGACGAGCCACCTCGCCAGCCACGGTGTGGTCACGATCGCCGTCGAGCACCTCGGTCGCAGCCTCTCGGCGCTGCTCACCCCGCTCGCTGGAGGAGACACGCCCGAAGACGACGTGGACGATCTCCTCGGGGCACTCGAGTCGGTCGGTGGCGACCCGGAGCTCGGTCCCGTGGTGGACGCCTCCCGGATGGTGGTCATCGGCCACTCTGCCGGTGCCGGGACCGCGGCCCTCGCCACAGCGGACGGTCGTGTGGTGGGCGTCGTATCGCTGGCCGGGGTTCCGGTCGGGTTCGCGTCGGACCGGCCCGCCCTCGTGGTGGCGTTCGAGAACGACGCCCTGATCGACCCCGCCGCCGTCTGGGGCCTCCACCAGACCCTGGGCGACTCGGTGTTCCTGAACATCGCCGGAGCAGGCCATGCCTCACCTGTCGACGCCTGCCCCCTCATCCAGGATCGGGGAGGCCTCGTCGAGCTGCGCGAGGTGCTCGGCGAGGCGCTGGTCCGCGCAGGCGAGGACGGCTGCATGCCCGGCGACGCCGACGCCCGGGCGGTCCACGACCTCCTGCGTCTCTACGTCACCACCTTCGTCCACGGACTACTCGGTCCGACCGAGGGCCGGGTCGAACTGTCGCCGGAGGCGGCCGACCTGGTCGTCGGCGCCGAACTCGAGGCGTTCAACGAGCCGCCCGCCACATCGACGACCACGGCGGCGACGGCACCGCCCCCGACCCCGATCACGCTGGGCGACGCTGAGCAGCTCCGCATCGTGCTGACCGGGGACTCGATCGCCGACCAGGTCGCTCCGCACCTGGCAGCGGCGTTCGGCCCCGCAGCGGTGATCGAGCGGAGGCACTACGCCGGCACCGCACTCTGCGACTGGTTCGCCGACCGGGGCGACGACCTGGGCCTGGAGCACCTGGCGGACTGGCGGCCCCACGTGATCATCGTGGACCACGGCGGGAACGCCATGACCCCTTGCATGGCCGGAGACGACGGAGAACCGCTCCAGGGCGCGGCCTACACCGCCAAGTACCTGTCCGACTCCGAGTACCTCGTGGAACTGGCCCTTGGAATGGGCAGCCGGGTGCTGTTCGTCGAGCAGCCGGTCGCGCGCGGCGATCTCCTGTCGGGAACCCACCAGGTCTTCGGGTCCATGCCGGAGTTACACCCGGGAGGGGAGGTCCGGTTCGTGTCGACCTGGCCTGCCCTGACGCCCGACGGCAGGTTCGTGCAGTCCGCACCGTGCCGGGACGACGAGCCCGGCTGTGCCGACGGTTGGGGCGCTCTCCGCTCCCCACCGCCGAACAACCACCTGGAAGCGCTCGGGGCCTGGCGGTACGCCGTGGTGATCGTGGAGGAGTTCATAGCCGCCGGCTGGATCGACCCAGGTGTGACCGGTATCGCTGTCAACCCGGCCGACGAGTAGGTCCGGTGCGTCCCACTCCTCCCGTCACACGGGGAGCCGCCTGACAGGGCGGATACGGTGGCATCCGGACACCTCCCCGGACATCAGGCAGTGACGCAAAGGGGTCAGCATGGAGTGGTATCTCGGTCCACTACGGAAGTACGCCGTGTTCAACGGCAGGGCGAGCCGCAAGGAGTACTGGCTCTTCTCGCTCTGTCAGGTCGTGATCGCGCTCGTGCTGAGCATGGTGTCGGCGGGCCTGTACCTCGTCTACGTGCTCGGCACCCTGCTGCCCAACCTCGGGGTCACCATCCGACGCCTGCACGACACCAACAGGAGGGGTTGGTGGCTGTTCGTCTCGCTCGTCCCCCTCGTCGGCGGCATCGTGATGCTCGTGTTCCTGGCCAGCCGGGGCACGGATGGCGACAATGACCACGGTTCCGATCCCCGGTTCCAGCCCCAGCCCGGGCCAGGGTCGCCGATCATCACCTGACCGTTCCCATGACCTGGCAGGGGGATGTCGTCTCGCTCGTCGAGGCCTTCCGCAGCGGTGAGCGCTCGCCGGTGGCCGAGGCCGAGGCCGCGCTGGCGGCCATCGGGGCCAGCGACCTGAACGCCTTCTCTTTCGTCGACGCCGAAGGCGCTCTTGAACGGGCTGCGACGGCCGACGTCTCGCTGCCCCTCGGCGGCGTACCGATCGGGGTGAAGGAACTCCACCAGGTGGAGGGCTGGCCCGACACGGCCGCCTCGCTGCTCTTCGCCGACAGGGTCGCCACACACGACCTGACGATGGTGACCCGCCTCAAGGCTGCCGGCGCCAACCTCATGGGCCTCACCACGGCCAGCGAGTTCGGCGGCCTCAACTGCAGCACGACGAAGCTGAACGGCGTCACCCGCAACCCGTGGGACCGGGCCGCCACACCGGGCGGATCCTCGGGCGGCAGCGCAGCCGCCGTTGCGGGTGGTCTAGTGCCCATCGCCACCGGTGGCGACGGTGGCGGCTCCATCCGCATCCCGGCTGGGTTCTGCGGCCTCGTGGGAATGAAGGGCACCGCCGGGCGCATCCCACGGGGGCCACACGCCACCATCGGCCCGATGACCGTGGTGTCCGGCTGCCTGGCCCGCTCGGTTCGCGACGCCGCCCGCTGGTACGACGTGTGCGCCGGGTTCGACGC
>DQOF01000006.1 GCA_015658775.1 Acidimicrobiia bacterium
CACCTCAACGCCGTGACCGACTACTCGGGGATCATCGGGTTGATCTCGTGTGACGCGTTCGGCGATTGCGGTTCGCAGAAGATCACCGTCATCGGCCACGCCGACTCGAGCGACGTGGCGGCGTCGAACGCCAACGTCGTCTACGAGTACGCCCCCGGCGGCTCCTCACTAGGCGAAGGCAACCTCGTCGTACCCGCACCCAGGCCCGTGTACGGCGGCTCGGTCACAATCGGCATCGAAGCCGAGGCCGTAGGCCTGCGCCCGTGGGAGGACACCTGCTCGTCGCCCTGCTACAACATCATGATCACCGTCTTCGACAAGTTGTTCGAGCAGAACGCCGCCGGTGACGTGGTGCCAAACCTGGCCACGGGAATCACGCCCAACGAGGACTTCACCGTCTGGACGATGACACTTCGCGACGGAGTGACCTTCCACAACGGCGTATCCCTGACCGCGCAGACGCTCGCCGACATGTGGGCGATCCAGCAGGGCGGAGCGGCTGCCTCTGCACACATCCGGTCCACGGGGCTGAGCAGCGTCGAGGCCACAGGTGACCTGGAGGTCACCTACACGCTGTCCAAGACCAACTCGACGCTGCCGAGCTTCCTCACCAGGGCTCCCATCGGAATGGTCTTCGAACCGGGCGCGGCGGCCGACTCGGACGCTTTCAGCATGGCTCCCGTGGGCACCGGCCCGTTCTCGATCGAGGCGCGCGACATCGACAACGAGACGTCGTTCGTGCGGAACCCGGACTACTGGCAGACCGACTCAGCCGGCCGCCAGTTGCCGTACCTGGACAGGGTGGCATTCCGCCCGATCCCCGACGAGACCACCCGGTTGGCTTCGGTCACCTCCGGCACCACCGACGGCATGCAGAGCCTGCGGCAGGCCACGATCCGCGACGCCCGCCTGGCAGAGGGGTTGAGCCTGTTCGAGTTCCAGGGCAACAACTCGGGTGGTGGCCACTTCAACGTGCTGGTGGCCCCCTACGACGATGTCCGGGTCCGTCGCGGCCTCACCCTGGCCAACAACCAGGACGCGGTCATCGAGGCCCTCGGCGGCACCGGTATCTCCGACGGGGGAACGCAGTTCTTCTCACCGGACAGCCCGTGGTGGTCTCAGAAGGTCGCCGACGCCTGGCCCGGCTTCGACTTCGAAGCCGGCAAGGCGCTCATCCAGGAGTACGTCGACGACCCGACCCGTTCCGACGGCAAGGCCACTGGTGAGAAGATCGACGTGGAGCTGGGCTGTGTCGGCGGAGAGCCGACCCTCGTGGCCGCCATGTCGGTACTCGAGCAGCTCTGGACGGCGACCGAACTGGTCAACGTGAACCTGGTCATGAACGCCGACCAGCCGACCCACATCAACGTCGCCCTCGGCATCGCCAACGGCTTCATAGGCGAACACGGCGCTCACTGCTGGCGCTGGGGCAGCCAGGACGATCCGTCCATCCCGCTGAACGATGCCTACGCACCGTGGGAGACGTCGCCGCTCAACTTCTCGAACTTCTCCCACCCGGATGCGACAGCGGCGCTGGCTGCGGCCGTCGAGACCGACGACTTCGCCACCCGCAGGGAGTTGTACGAGATCGTCGGCATGATCGGTGCAACCGAGGTGCCGATGTGGTACTCCGGTCACACGGCCACGGTGATAGCAGTCGACGACGGCCTCACAGGTCTCGCCACCTGGACCACCGTTAACGGTGAGGTGGGCATCGGGCACCCGAACGCCGAGGGTCGCTGGCACCAGGTGTGGTGGCTGGGCTGACCCGACCGGTTTTCTGAGACACCCGTGGTGGGGTGGAGCTCCGGCTCCGCCCCACCCGGCGTGTCCGCTACAGACAGTGGGGTCGCGGACGACGGGATGGTGCACGCCCGTCGAGATGGCCCGTCCGGTGCCGTCCTACCCTGAGGGACGGGCATCGTCGGCGCAGCACGTCGGTGAGGTGGTGAGACAGTGGCAAGAATGATCGCCGGCCGGCTGGTCCGGCTCGTGATGACGCTGCTCGCCGTCTCGTTCCTCTGCTTCATGATGACCAACCTGCTGCCCGGCGACGCCATTAACGCCCTCATCCCCATAGAGGCCCAGCAGGACCGGGAGTACGTGGAACGGGTCCGTGAGGAGTGGGGGCTGAACGATCCGATGCTGGTGCGCTACGGGAGGTGGCTGGGCGACGCGGTCCAGGGGGACCTGGGCCGCTCCATGGTGACCGGTCGTCCGGTCATGGACGAGATCACCCCCCGGCTGCCCATCACCGGCGAGCTCATGGCGGTCACCGTCGTCCTGGCGCTGCTGATAGCCGTTCCGCTGGGCGTCCTGAGCGCCTACAAGGAGGAATCGAAGCTCGACCAGTCTCTCTCCGGTGCAGCGCAGGTGGGCCTCAGCATCCCGGCCTTCGTACTGGGGCTGATCCTCATCTTCGTATTCGCCGTGAAGCTGCGGTGGCTCCCCGCCACGGGATGGACGCGTATCAGCGACAGCGTCACGGGCAACATGAGAACCGTCGCCCTGCCGGCGATCTCCCTGGCGGTCGCCGACACCGCCGTCTACATGAGGGTCGTGCGTTCGGACATGATCGCCACCCTCCAGGAGAACTACATCCTGGCGGCGCGGGCCAAGGGCCTCAAGGACCGGTTCATCCTGTTCCGACACGGCCTGCGGCCCAGCTCCCTGACGCTCGTCACGCTCATCGGCCTGAACCTGGCCGGCATGATCGCAGGCACCATCGTCATCGAGCGGCTCTTCGCGATCCCCGGACTGGGTTGGCGCTTGTTCGGCGCCATCTTCCAGCGTGACTACATGATGGTCCAGGGAATCACCGTGTTGATTGCGGCCTTCTACGTGTTCGTCAACGCCGTGGTCGATTTCCTCTACATGGCGATAGACCCGCGGATCCGGAGGAGGACCTGAGTGCCCGCTGAACATCCTGGGCAATTCCCTGTTCAACGTGGGGGGGTTCATCGCCTCCGTCGACTGCGACGCGGTTCTGGCCGGCGAGATCGAGGACATCTCGGGCCAGACGGCAGGAGGACGCGGCGACTGCGCGGTCATCGAGGTCGCCAACTGCCCGCCCCGGAGTCCTCCACCCCCCGGCACGGC
>DQOF01000049.1 GCA_015658775.1 Acidimicrobiia bacterium
CGAGACGAGCTGTCTGACGTTGGCCTGGGCCGTCATGGACCTCGTCATCGCCGGCGCCCACGGGCTCGGTCTGACTGCGGATCACGCTCCATTCCGATCACCCGTTTCGGTCCATTCCGATCAGTCGTTTCGGAGGTTTCCGATCACCCCTCAGGTGAGGCCGTCACAGCGCTGATGTGAGGGCGCGAGGGTCCGCCATCGTGGCTCGGACGATCCATCCGTTCGAGGAGCGATGCCGGTGCCACGTCCCCGTTCCACCATGCGCAAGATCCGAGAGATCCTCCGCCTCAGCCTGGGCGAGGGCCTGAGCCGTCGCCAGGTCGGCGCGGCCACCGGCTCGCCGTATTCGACGATCGCCGACCACCTCGCCCGCGCCGAGCGGGCCGGTCTGGGCTGGCCGCTGCCCGAGGACATGGACGACGCCACCCTCGAGGCTCGGCTCTTCGCGAAGGCCGAGGCACCACCGGCCTCGAGCCGGCCGCTGCCCGACTGGGTGGAGGTGCACCGCGAGCTGCGCCGCAAGGGCGTCACCCTGCAGTTGCTCTGGATGGAGTACCGCGAGCGTCATGCCGACGGCTACGGGTACACGCAGTCCTGCCGCCACTACCGGAGCTGGCAGGGTCGACTCGACCTCGTCATGCGCCAGGAGCATCGTGCCGGCGAGAAGCTCTTCGTCGACTTCGCCGGGCTGACCCTCCCCATCGTCGATCCCGACAGCGGCGAGGTCTGGCAGGCGCAGCTGTTCGTGGCCGTGCTCGGTGCGTCGAACTACACCTATGCCGAGGCCTTGCCCTCCCAGGAGCTGCCCCACTGGATCAGCGGCCACGTCCACGCCTTCGCCTTCTTCGGTGGCTGCACCCGCATCGTCGTCCCCGACAATCTCCGTTCCGCGGTCAGCCGCGCCCACCGCTACGAACCCGACATCAACCCCACCTACGCGGAGATGGCCGCCCACTATGGCTGTGCCGTCATCCCCGCGCGGTCGGGAAGACCGAGGGACAAGGCCAAGGTCGAGACCGGCGTCCTGGTCGCCGAGCGATGGATCCTCGCGGCGCTCCGTCAGCGCACGTTCTTCAGCCTCGCCGAGGCCAACGCTGCGATCGCCGAACGTCTCGCCTGGCTGAACGCACGGCCCTTCAAGAAGTTGCCAGGGTCGCGGCGGGGACTCTTCGAGTCGCTCGACCGCCCTGCCCTGCGACCGCTGCCCGCGCACCCCTACGAGTACGCCACCTGGCACAGCGCCAAGGTGAACATCGACTACCACGTCGAGGTCGACCGCCACTGGTACAGCGTGCCCCACCAGCTCGTCGGACAGGTCTGCGACACGCGGCTCACCGCGGCGGTCGTCGAGGTGCTCCATCGTGGGCGACGGGTGGCCAGCCACCGACGGAGCACGGAACAGGGCCGCTTCACGACCGAGCCCGCGCACATGCCCGAGGCCCATCGGCGGCATGCCGCGTGGACGCCCGGGCGGATCGTGGCCTGGGCCGAGCGGAGCGGGCCCGCCACCGGGATGCTGGTGACGGAGATCATGGCCTCGCGGCCCCACCCCGAGCAGGGCTTCCGCTCGTGCCTGGGGATCATGCGCCTGGGACGCCGCTACGGCGAGGAGCGCCTCGAGGCCGCCGCGACCCGGGCCCTCGCGATCGGGGCCCATTCCTATCGCAGCGTCGAGTCGATCCTCAAGGCCGGGCTCGACGGCCAGCCCCTGCCCGGCGACGAGCCGGGCACGACCATAGGCGACCACGCCAACGTGCGTGGCCCCGCCTACTACGAGTGACGGAGGAGATCCCCATGCTCATCAGCCCTACCCTCGACAAGCTCCAGGCCCTCTCCCTCGGCGGCATGGCCCGGGCCTTCACCGAACAGCTCGAGTCTCCCGGCTATGCCGAGCTCTCGTTCGAGGAGCGCCTCGGGCTGCTCGTGGACCGGGAAGCCCAGGACCGCGAGAACCGCCGCCTGGCACGACGCCTCAAGGCCGCCAGGCTGCGCAGCGATGCGGTCATCGAGGACCTCGACCTCCGGGCCCCACGGGGACTCGACCGCTCGACCATCCTGGGACTCGCGGAGAGCCACTGGGTCGAGGCCCATCGCAATGTGCTGGTCACCGGGCCCACCGGGGTGGGCAAGACGTTCCTCGCCTGTGCCCTGGCCCAGGCCGCCATCCGGCGCGGTCACACCGCGCTCTACCTGCGGCTGCCGCGTCTGCTCGACGAACTCGTCCTCGCCCGTGCCGACGGCCGCCTGCCCCGGCTCATGACCGCCTGGGCCAAGGTCGGGGTGCTCGTGCTCGACGATCTCGGCCTGCAGCCGGTGCCACCCGCACGGGCCGCCGACCTGCTCGAGGTCATCGAGGACCGCGGTGGTCTGCGCTCCACGATCGTGACCAGCCAGCTGCCGGTGGCCCACTGGCACGAGGCCCTCGGCGAGCCCACCATCGCCGATGCCATCCTCGATCGTCTCGTCCACGACGCCTATCGCCTCGAGCTCAGCGGCGCGTCGATGAGGCGGTCCGAGGCGGCCCTCGACGATATCGCCCCGACCAACGACCCGACACCGACCGAGCCGGCCAAGCCAGCAAGGACGCGCACGCGTCGGAGCACCTCATGAGTCGCCTATACCGGCATGGCAGACTATCGCGACACAGACGAGAGGAGGTGAGCTCCAGGGGCTAGACCGAGCCCTCGCGTCGGCCGCGATGCGGCCTCCGACGGGGGTGATCGAAAACCCCGGACTGGCTGATCGGATTCAGCGGAATACGCATTATGCCGACTCCGTGCCTCCCACGAGAACGGGCGGGCCTGTCGCACGCGGCATATTC
>DQOF01000161.1 GCA_015658775.1 Acidimicrobiia bacterium
ACCACCTCGAGGGCGGCGGAGCCGGAGTGCTCCACCGGGCACCGCACGATCACGACCAGGTGGGGTGACATCGTGATCGGCAGAGGGTCCGGGGCCACGGCACTGAAGTGGATGCCGGTCAGGTCGATGTGGGTGGTGCCGCCTGCGACGGGTCGCAGGTCGATTCCCTCGAAGAAGAGCGCCGCGACAATCTGCATGCTGGGAACCTAGACGCATCCGGGAGTATCCGATACCACGTGGGCGCCCATGGGGGAATGCCGCCCCTACCATGTCGTCCCGTGATCCGGCGTCTGGCACTGCCACTCATCCTGCTCTCCGTGGCGGTCGGCGCGACCTGGCAGGCGAGGGCGACCGATGCGGCGGCCGACCTGCCCCCGGACCTTCCCGGATCACCGGTTCCGGCGACTGTCTCGACCCCTCTCTTCTCGGCCCGTCGGGTGCCCCTGTTCCTGCAGGCGCCCGAGGCCGACCGGCGCCTGGTGGCAGACCTGGACGCGGTAGTGGCCGACCTCCCCTCCCGGACCTGCGTGGCCGTCACGGAATACGGCCGGCTCCTCTACGGGCACAACGAGTCCGAGCCGCTAATACCCGCAAGCACCCAGAAACTGCTCACCGGAGTGGCTGCCCTCGAGCTCCTGGGCCCCGACCACGTCTTCACCACGCGGGTCGTCGCCAGGGCGGCCGCTGTCGACGGGGTGGTGGACGGAGACATCTGGTTGGTCGGCGGCGGCGATCCGGTCCTCATGACGACGGGCTATGTGGGCCGGTTCGACGACAGGATGTCGTACACCGATGTGGACCGCCTGGCCGGCCAGATGGCCGTGGCCGGCCTGACCGAGGTGACCGGCGCGGTCATCGGGGACGAGAGCCGCTTCGACTCGCTCAGGTACGTGGCTACGTGGCCCGAGCGCTTCCGCCCCGGCAGCCAGAACCAGGCCGGGCCCCTCAGCGCCCTGTCCGTCAACGACGGCTTCGTGTGGTGGCACGCCGTGAACACCTCCAACGGCCTCAGTACGTCGGCCGCCGACCCGGCTGCGTTCGCCGCGGGCCTCTTCGACGACCTGCTCGAGGCACGCGACGTCCTGATCCGACGGTCCCCCCAGTCCGGCATAGCGCCGCTGGATGCCACGGTCGAGTTGGCGCGGATCGACTCGCCCCCGCTCAACGAGATCGTGGCGCAGATGCTCATGACTAGCGACAACACGACGGCCGAGCTCCTCCTCAAGGCCATGGGTGGGGTGGTGTCCCCGCCCGGATCGTCACAGGCCGGAGCGTCGTCCGTGATGACGGCCCTGAAGGGCGCGGGCCACGACCTCACCGGCGTCGTCACCGCCGACGGATCAGGCCTCGACCCGGGCAACCGGGTGACCTGCCGGGTCCTGACGGCAATGCTGGAGGACCCGGTGCACGGGCCCGACCTCGTCGACGGCATGGCGGTCGCGGGCGAGTCGGGGACGATGCGTGGGCGGTTGGCGGGGTCCTCGGCAGAGGGGAGGGTGCGGGCCAAGACGGGCACGTTGCGGGACGTGACCAGCCTGGCCGGCCAGGTCGAGACGCTCGAGGGGAGGAAGCTGTCGTTCGCAGTCCTCACCAATGCCGAGCCGCTTCCGGATCGTGTCCGGAGGCTGCATGACCGGGTGGCCCTGGAACTGGTGGGCTATCCGTCCGGACCCGACCTGCGCCTGCTTGAGCCCCTAGCCGTGGGGGGCGAGGAGCGTGGTTGACGGCCGGGATAGCGTGGATGCTCCATGTTGAGAGACGAGTCCTCCGGCGACATGCTGGACATGCTCCGCCGCTACCTACGGCAGGAGACCGTGGATCCGCTGCGGGTCGTGGGCCGCTTCCTGCTCTTCGGCGCCTCCGGGTCCCTCCTCATCGGTAGCGGTGTGGTCCTGATCGCCGTGGGCGGGCTGCGCGCAATGCAGGCGTGGGGTGTCCTCGAGGGATCCTGGTCCTGGGTGCCCTACATCGTCGTGGCCGCGGCCCTGTCGGGACTCGCCGTGCTCGCGGTCAGCCGCATAGGCGGAGAGCGGGGCCTGGATGCCTGAGCTGCCGATAACCCGCGAGGACCTCGAAGACGGGTTCAGGCGCACCGCCGGGGGTGCCGGGGAACGCATGGGCGAGGCACGCCGCCCGCTCCTGGTGGTCGCCGTGGTGGCAGGTGGAGTCCTGGTGGCGGCCGCCTACCTGATCGGGCGCCGGATCGGCAGGACGAGGTCGACCATCGTCGAGGTCCGGCGGATCTGATGACGCTGCGACCACCTGCGGGCCTCATGCGCCGGGCTCTGCGCCGAGGTCTGCTGGGCGGTCACAGGGGATGGCAGGTCGGCCTGGTCATCCTGGTGGTGATCCGCCTCGTGGGAAGGGTGGCAAAGACGGGGAGGCCGCCGGTGGTCCACTCGGAGAGGCTGCGGGTGGGGGAGCGGCTCGAGATCGTGCACCTGGGCGGCCGAGAGGGCAGCGAAACAGCGTCGCCGCCGACCGGAGAGGGGTCGGCCTGACGGCATGAGGGTGGAGCTCAGAAACTCACGTCGTCTCGAGTTGGACGGCCCCATGGCGGTAGGAAACAGGCACCCCGCCTACAAGGAGGCGCTGAACGCGGTAGAGGTCCGGTCGCCCGGCACGAAGCACGCGTTCTACTCCGGGTTCCAGGCCAGGAGGGCGGATCTCTTCGCGGGCTCGGACGACGGTGCCATCGGACAACCGGGAGAGTGCGAGCGGTGCG
>DQOF01000130.1 GCA_015658775.1 Acidimicrobiia bacterium
CGAACTGCGGTTCGGATGGGAGGGGAGCGACGAACTGGTCGGAGAGCTCCGCCGACTCGTCCGGACGCAGTTGGCACGCTTCGCCTACCCGCGCCGCGTCCTGTTCGGAGCGCTGCCCAGGAACTCCAGCGGCAAGATCGACCGTGGGGCCACAAGGTCCGGGTACGGCCCCTGCTGAGGCTGTCGGGCCACCGGGCCCGGTGTTAGCGTCCCGCCATTGTCGGCACCTACCGGGGAGCAGCACACGCCACACAGCGTCCGAGGTGTCGTAGCAAAGGCGAAGGGGGAGCCGGTCTCGATCGAGAGCATCGAGGTGCCCGACCCGGGTCCCGGTGAGGTTCTGATCGATGTCCAGGCCTGCGGCGTCTGCCACACGGACCTCCACTACCGGGAGGGTGCCATCAACGACGACTTCCCTTTCCTGCTCGGCCATGAGGCGGCCGGCCTGGTCGAGGAGGTGGGCGAAGGGGTCACCAACGTGGCGCCGGGCGACTTCGTGATCCTGAACTGGCGTGCCGTCTGCGGGGACTGCCGCTCGTGCAGGCGCGGCCGCCCCTGGTACTGCTTCGCCACCCACAACGCCACCCGGAAGATGACCCTCGACGGCCAGGCGCTGTCGCCCGCCCTGGGCATCGGCGCCTTCGCCGAGAAGACCCTGGTTGCAGCCGGTCAGGCCACCAGGGTGGACCCTGCGGCGAGGCCCGAGGCCGCCGGGCTGGTCGGCTGCGGCGTGATGGCCGGCCTCGGCGCCGCCATGAACACTGGTGCCGTGGGTCGGGGCGACTCGGTCGCCGTGTTCGGCTGCGGCGGGGTGGGCAACGCCGCCATCGAGGGTTCCCGGCTCGCAGGTGCCCACACGATCATCGCCGTCGACATCGACGCCCGGAAGCTGGAGATGGCCACGGAGTTCGGAGCCACCCACACCATCGACTCCTCCCAGGTGGATCCCGTCAAGGCCATCCGGGCCCTCACGGACGGCAACGGGGTGGATGTGGCGATCGAGGCGATCGGCCTGCCTGTCACCTATGAGCAGGCCTTCTACTCCCGGGACCTGGCGGGCACGGTGGTCCTCGTGGGCGTGCCGAACCCTGCGATGAAGATCGAGTTGCCGATGATCGAGGTCTTCGGTCGGGGCGGCTCGCTCAAGTCGTCCTGGTACGGCGACTGCCTCCCGAGCCGCGACTTCCCGATGCTCATAGACCTCTACCTCCAGGGTCGGCTGGACCTGGATCGCTTTGTCTCCGAGACGATCGCCCTGGAGGATGTCGAGGAGGCTTTCGCGAAGATGGAGCGCGGCGAGGTGCTCCGGTCGGTCGTCGTGTTGTGACTCTGCGTGTCGGCCACGTCATCACGAGCGGCGTGTTCTCGCTCGACGGTGAGGACTTCGACGTCGATAACAACATATGGCTGGTCGGCGACGAGCGTGAGGTGGTCGTGATCGACGCCGCCCACGACCACCGGCCGATCGTGGAGGCTGTGGCGGGCCGCCGTGTGCTGGGCGTGCTCTGCACGCACGGGCACAACGACCACATCAACGCAGCCGCCGAGCTGGCCGAGGCGGTGGAAGCCCCGATCTGGCTGCACCCCGACGACGGGATGCTGTGGGATGTCGTCTACCCGGACAGGCGGGTGGACGACTCGCTCCGTGACGGCGCCTCGATCGCCGTCGGTGGCGAGGACCTGACGATCCTGCACACCCCCGGCCATTCACCGGGCGGGTGCTGCATCCACGTCCCCTCGCTGGGCCTCGTGTTCTCCGGTGACACCCTCTTCAACGGTGGTCCGGGGGCGACCGGGCGGTCGTTCTCGAGCCACGACGTGCTGGTCGGGAGCATCCGCTCCCGGCTCTTCGTGCTGCCCGACGAGACTGTGGTCCACACCGGACATGGCGACTCGACGACCATCGGCAGGGAGGCCCGGAACCTGGATGGCCTGACCGACGGCGTCGACCGGGATCCGGGCTCTCCGGACGCAGCCTCCTAGAACAGGCTCCTGGCCTGCAGGCGGCTAGGACAGCACGGGAACCTGGGCCATGGCGGCGGCGATCTTCTCCTCCGGGTAGTCGTAGTCGACGAGCTCACCGGCCAGGTACTGCTCGTACGAGGCCAGGTCCAGGTGTCCGTGGCCGCACAGGGCCGTCAGGATCACCTTCTCCTCGCCGCTCTCCCTGCAGCGCAGTGCCTCCCGGATCGTGGCTGCAATTGCGTGGGTCGGCTCGGGGGCGGGCACGATCCCCTCGCTGCGTGCGAACTGCAGGCCCGCAGCGAAGCACTCGGTCTGGTGGATCGACTCGGCCTCGATCAGACCCAGCTCGTAGATGTGGCTGATCAGCGGGGACATGCCGTGGTAGCGCAGGCCACCGGCGTGGATCGGATCCGGGACGAACGTGTGGCCGAGGGTGTGCATCTTGACAAGCGGTGTGAGTTGGCCCGTGTCGCCGAAGTCGTACCGGTATTCGCCGCGTGTGAGCGACGGGCAGGACGCCGGTTCGACGCAGCGGATGGTCGGGTTCATCCGTCCGGCCAACTTCTCCCTCAGGAAGGGGAACGAGAGGCCGCCGAAGTTGGATCCTCCGCCGGTGCAGCCGACCAGGAGGTCGGGTGTCTCGTCGACCTTCGCCAACTGCAGCAGCGCCTCCTCTCCGATGATCGTCTGGTGGAGGAGGACGTGGTTGAGCACGCTGCCCAGGGCGTAGCGGGTGTCCTCTCGTGGAGCGGCCTGCTCGACAGCCTCCGAGATGGCGATTCCGAGGCTTCCGGGGCTGTCGGGGTCGGCTGCCAGGACCGCCCTCCCGGCCTCTGTGAGGTTGGACGGGCTGGGGTGGACCGTCGCGCCCCAGATCTCCATCATCGTCTTGCGGTAGGGCTTCTGGTCGTACGAGGCCCGGACCTGCCACACCTCGCACTCGATCCCGTACTGGGCGGTGGCGAAGGCGAGTGCCGACCCCCACTGTCCGGCGCCGGTCTCGGTGGTCAGGCGTGTGACGCCCTCCTGGGAGTTGTAGAAGGCCTGGGGCACGGCCGTGTTCGGCTTGTGGGATCCGGCGGGGCTGCCGCCCTCGTACTTGAGGAAGATCCTGGCCGGTGTGTCGAGGGCCTTCTCGAGGCGCCGGGCCCGCAGCAGTGGGGTGGGTCGCCAGAGGCGGTAGATGTCGAGGACCTCGCCGGGTATGTCGATGTACGAGTCGGTCGACACCTCCTGCATGATGAGGGCCATCGGGAAGAGTGGCGCCAGGTCATCGGGGCCGATCGGCTCGTGGGTGCCGGGATGCAGTGGCGGCGGGGGCGGCTCGGGCAGGTCGGGGATGACGTTGTACCACTGGGTGGGCATCTCGGATTCGTCCAGCAGCACCTTCGAGTAGTCGTCGGCCATGGTGGCAGGTCCCTTCGTGGAGAGTGCGTGGCCCGCCATTCCACCACATCGGACCCGCACGGGTGGCTGGTCGGGTCAGCGGAGCCCCAGCTTCCCCGGGAGCAGTTCCAGGAACTCGACGACGCGGTCGGCCCCGGCCTGGTCGGGGATGCCTGAAATGTCGCGGAAGTCGCGGACTGCGATGATCCGGTCGACGCCTAGGTCCTTGTAGCGGCCGAGCACCTCCCGGTCCAGCGGCTCGGTGGGCGTGACGCTGATCTCCAGCCTGCCCAGCCCCGCCGGGCGTTCAAGCTCGTTGGCCAGGTGGGTCATGGCGGACAGGGCGGCTGCAGTTGACTCGAGTGTCGTGGCAAACCCGTACCACCCGTTCCCCTGCGTGACGGCGCGCCGGAACGCCGCCGGGGAGCCTCCACCCACGTGGATGGGTGGCCCGTCGGGTCGGGTCGGGCGGGGATGGGCCTCCACGCCGCTCCATGAGGTGAACCGTCCCCTGAACACGAGGTCTCCTCGCCACATCGCCCGCAGTGCGTCGATGTGCTCGGTCATACGTGCGCCCCGCTCCCGGAACGGAACCCCCACGGCCTCGAACTCGGCGGGGACGTATCCCACGCCGAATCCGGCCTCGAGTCGCCCACCCGAGAGCACGTCGACAGACGCCAGCTCCTTGGCTAGTACAGCCGGGGTGCGCTGGGGGAGTATGACGATGCCGGTCCCCAGGCGGATGGTAGACGTGTGTGCGGCCAGGAACGCCAGGGAGGCGATCTGGTCGACGAAGTGGGTGTCGGGCCGGACCGGCGACGGTGGGACCCGTGGGCTGGCAGCCACGACGTGCTCGCCGGTCCAGAGAGACTCGAATCCGGCGGCCTCGGCAACCTGCGCAACGCGGGCCATCGATGCCGGGGCGGCGACCACGCCTGCGTTCACTCCGAAGAATCCGAGCTTCATGTCAGCCATTGCCGGCCTGCCTTCCAGTCTCGGTGTCAGTCCGGCTTCGCCGGAGCACGCACCATGAGCCCTCACCGGCCCTGGATGCCGTCCCGCCCCAGTCGCCGGCACCGGCGGCTGCCAACGCAGTCACCACATCCCCCGCCGCCAGGTGGATGGGGGTGTCCTCGGCGCGGCTGCTGACCCATACCAGTGCACCCTGCCGGGCCAGGCAGCGGTCAACCTCGGCGGGGAAGAGCAGCATGTTCATGAGGACCAGGACGTCGGCGGTGCCGGCTGGGAAGGGGAGCAGGGCAGCGTCGGCGTTGACGAGGGGAGCGTCGGCCGTGACGGCGTTCCGCAGCATCTCGAGCGACAGGTCTACGGCCACGACCCGATCGAATCTGGAGCTGAGCTCGGCGGACATCAGGCAGGTGCCTGCCCCCAGCTCGATGACGGTCCTTCCGTCAACCCCTCCGCGGTCCAGGGCGTCGATGAGGGGCAGTAGGCGCTCGGGGCTGTAGCGGGTCTCGGTCCAGTCGGGTGCCAGGCCGTCGAAGATGCCCCTGACGTCCCGGGAGCGGGCCGTGTCCCAGGCGCCCTCGAACGCCACCGCCCTGGTGACCTCTCGCATCGGATGATCGGCCCCCGAATAGCGCTCTGAGACCCGTAGGGGGTGGACGGGATCGAGGTGGATGACCGGCACCGGTGGGAGGCTAGCCATGTAGGCCCGTGTCGGCGTCGGCGGGCAGGGGTGGCCTCCCTGGGTGGATGGGCGCCGATCGGAGCCGGTCCGTGCGAAACTCCGGGCATGGCGCGTCTGAAAGTCCTTCGTCGGCTCCGACGACCGACGCGACCACCTAACACCGTGTTCGTGCTCTCGGGCGGAGCGGTCCGGGGTGCGGCGCAGGTGGGGATGATCAGGACGCTGTTCGAACACGGCGTGTTCCCCGACCAGGTTGTGGGCGTGTCCGCCGGCGCGCTGAACGGCCTGTCGATCGCCTACTCGCCGACGCTCGATCAGGTGGAGGTGCTCGAGGGTGTGTGGAGGGACCTTGTCGAGAACTCACCGATCCGGGGCAGCATCGTCCGGACCGTTGCGTCGATCATCCGGGGAAGGCCAAGCTTCGACACGGGCCGGAGGTTGCGGGAGTTGTTCGAGGAGCATTCCCCGACTGACGACATCGGCGACACCGCCATTCCGCTCCACGTCGGCACGACGGCCGCATCGACCGGACAGATCTGCTGGTGGACCGAGGGACCGGCGGTCGACATCCTGTGTGCGACGACGGCCATGCCGGGCGTCCTGCCTGCCGTCGAGATGGCGGACGGCGACCTGCACATGGACGGCGGGGTGGTATCGAACATCCCGCTCCGCTATGCGGTGTCGTTGGAGCCCACCCGGATGGTCGTGCTGGACGTCGTATCGAGGTTCCTTCCTCCGGAGAAGCAGACGGCCCTGACCCTCATGTTGACGGGGTTCCGTGCAGCGGCGGCGGAGTTGACACGACAGCAGTGGCTGGACGTCCCGCACGACCTGGACGTAATCCACATTGGCCTACCAGAGCAGGAAGGAGGTCTCGACTACGACTTCGACGACGTGCCGGCCCTCATCGACCAGGGGGCGGATGCCGCCGAACAGGTCCTGGGTGCGACAGGTCCCTGACGATCGCCGGGGAGCCCGCCGGCGGCGTGTCAGCGGCGTCGACGTCGGCGACCGCTGCGGTGGTGATCGGGGTCGATGGCCGACTGGTCTACCCGGGTGCCTTCGGGAGGATCTATGTCAGGCACTGGGATCTCACCTGCGAGGACCCGGTACATCATCGAGATGTGGACCGGGGTACTGCCGCAGCAGGCTCCGATGAGGCTCGCTCCCGCCATGCGGGTCCGGTGCGCGTGGGCGGCCAGCACCTCTGGCGTGGCGTCGTAGGCGAGGGTCGCCCCTTTCCAGACCGGAATGCCGGCGTTGGCCTTGGACACGACCGGGATGTCGCCGCAGACAGCGCTGATGTCGGCGATGGCGGCCTCGGTGTCGGCGATGTTGGCACCGCAGTTGGCGCCGATGCCGTCGATTCCCAGCTCGGCGAGACGGGTACCGGCTTCGGTGCCCGTGAGCCCCATCATCGTGCGCCCGGCCGTGTCGTAGCTGAGGGTGGCGACAACAGGCAGGTCGGTGGTACGCCGTGCGCCCCGGACGGCGGCCTCCACTTCCCGGAGGTCGCTCAGGGTCTCTATCCAGATGATGTCGGCGCCGCCGGCAGCCAGGCCGGCCGCCTGTTCGGCGAAGGCGTCCTCGGTCTCGGCCACCGACAGCGTTCCGAGCGGCTCGATGAGCTCGCCGGTGGGCCCCATTGATCCGGCCACCAGAACGGTGCGGTCAGCCTCGTCTGCGGCCACCCTGGCGTTGGCGACAGCTGCCGCGTTCAACTCTGCTACCTGTCCCTGGAGCCTGTGGAGTTTCAGGCGGTGCCGGTTGCCGCCGAAGGTGTTGGTGAGCAGGATGTCGGATCCGGCCTGCACATATGAGCGGTGTATGGCCTGGACCTCTTCGGGATTCTCGAGGCTCCACAACTCGGGTGCTTCACCGGCTGTCAGCCCCGCCTCGAACAACTGGGTGCCCATGGCGCCGTCGAGAATCAGGTAGCCCCTGAGGTCGAGCAGGTCGGTGAGTGCGGTCATGTGGCGAACCTAGTTGTCCGTCGACCAGCCCATCCATCCGGATTCTGTTCCGCTGCGTACAGGTACCTGTCCACGCGCTCGGGCACCCTCAGAGCAGGGTCACCGTGCCCGCGGTTCCGTCGACCTCCACCATC
>DQOF01000156.1 GCA_015658775.1 Acidimicrobiia bacterium
CGTGGTGGAAGCCGCCGTCGCGGACGTGGCGGGAGCCGCCGTCGTT
Source organism: Acidimicrobiia bacterium (assembly GCA_015658775.1). Taxonomy (GTDB): domain Bacteria; phylum Actinomycetota; class Acidimicrobiia; order Acidimicrobiales; family MedAcidi-G1; genus UBA3125. The sequence goes on from DQOF01000156.1 coordinate 47, forward strand.
GTCGGCAGGACCGCGACCGTGGTGGCCGCGACCTCCACAGACGTGACCACCTCCGCCGAGCATGAGGCCACCGAAATGAGCGCCAGCATGACCAGGAGCCGGGTCGTGTGGGTGTCTGGCATAGTCGGTCGGCTCGGGGGCTGGGCGGTGCGGTGGTCGGTGTGAACGTCCTGAAGGTTAGAACCGGCGACCATCGGACATGTCGACCGCCGCCCGGTGGTATGAACTGCGGGCATGGGGGACACCCGGCGATGAGCGACCCACTCCTGACTCCGCTGACCGTCGCAGGCGTAACCATCCGCAACCGCATCTTCTCCACCAGCCACACCCCCGGGTACGCCGAGGACGGCCTGGCGACCGACCGCTACCTTCTCTACCACCGGGAGAAGGCCCGGGGCGGCATCGGCCTGACCATGATCGGTGGATCCACGAACGTGGCCCCAGACTCGCCGTCGATCTGGGGGCAGCTCTACGCCGGCGACGACGCCGTGATACCCGGCCTGGCCGATCTGGCCGACGCCGTCCACGCCGAGGGCGCTGCCGTGATGTGCCAGCTCACCCACATGGGCCGCCGCACGATCTGGGACGACGGCGACTGGCTGCCCACGATCGCCCCGTCGCGGGTGCGCGAGCCCATGCACAGGAGCTTCCCGAAGGTCATGGACGATGCCGACATCGACCGCGTCGTCCGGGCATACGCCGCCGCAGCCGGCCGCATCAGGGAAGCGGGCCTGGACGGGGTGGAGATCATCGCCACCGGGCACCTGGTCGACCAGTTCTGGAGCCCGGCGGTGAACCGCCGCACCGACGGCTACGGCGGGTCGCTGGACAACCGGATGCGGTTCGGGTTCGAGGTGCTGGAGGCGATCAGGGCATCGGTCGGCGACGACTTCGCCGTAGGCGTCCGGATGTCGGGCGACGAGAACCTCGCCGACGGCCTGACCCACGAGGAGTGCTGCGAGATAGCCCGCCGCCTGGCACGCTCGCAGCTCATCGACTTCGTGAACGTGATCGGGGGCAACCTCATCACCCATCCGGCCCTGGCAGAAGCGATACCGCCGATGGGTACGCCCCTGGCCGCCCAACTGCCGGTGGCTGCTGCGATCAAGGAAGCCGTCGACCTGCCCGTGTTCCACGCCGGCCGCATCCCGGACGTGGCGACGGCTCGCCATGTGATCTCCGAGGGCCTTGTCGACCTGGTGGGCATGACACGCGGCCATATCGCCGATCCCCACATAGTCGCCAAGATCCAGCGCGGCGAGGAGCACCGCATCCGTACGTGCGTCGGCGCCTCGTACTGCATCAACCGCCTGTACCGGGGTCAGGAGTCCCTCTGCATCCAGAATCCGGCCACCGGGCGGGAGGCGACGATCCCACACCTCACGGTCCCGTCGGACGGACCGGCGAAGCGCGTGGTGGTGGTCGGGGCCGGACCGGGCGGCCTGGAGGCGGCGAGGGTCTGCGCCGAACGGGGCCACGTCGTGACGCTCTTCGAGGCCCGGTCGTCCACGGGCGGTCAGGTTCGCCTGGCTGCAAGGGCATCGGAGCGGCGACGCGACCTGGTCGGCATCGTGGACTGGCTGGAGCAGGAGGCACGGTTGGCAGGAGTCGACATCCGCCTTGACTGTCCGGCTGTCGCGGCCGACTTGCTCGACTGCGACCCGGACGTGGTGATCGTGGCCACAGGAGGCTCGCCCGACACCGACGTGCTCCCGGTCGGCGCCAACGGAACGGACCTGCTCACCAGCGTGGCCGACGTAGTGGGGGGACATGCCGGCGTGGGCCCACGGACGCTGGTGTTCGACGACCACGGCGGCATCGAGGCGCTGTCCTGCGTCGAGTTCCTACTTGACCGGGGTGCCACCGTGGAGTTGGTGGTCCCAGACCGGTACGTGGCCCACGGTTTGGACGGAACGCTGCACCCGGGGTACCTGGAGCGCTTCCACAGTGAGGGCGTGGCCCTGGTCCCGGATCACCGCCTCGTGGCCGTGCACCGCGTACAGGGAGGGCTCGAGGCCGTACTGCGCAACGTGTACACGGGTACGGAACACGTCAGTGTCGCCGACCAGGTGGTGGTCGAACACGGAGTGGTACCGGTCGACGACCTGTTCGTGGAGCTCAGCGGGATGTCTGCCAACGGCGGGCGGTTGGACCTCGACAACCTGCTCACCGGACGGCCCCAACCGGGTGGCGGGGAGGGACTTCACGTCTACCGGGTCGGTGACGCCGTTGCCGGACGGGACATACACGCCGCCATCTACGACGCCAGGCGCCTCTGCCAGGTCCTCTGACCCTGCGCCCTGATCCCCGACCCGGTGCCACGAGCCTGCCGGAGCCTGGGTCAGGCGCCGGTCCGGGTTGTAAGCCATGCGCCGCCGAGGAGCACGCCGCCGCCGGCCACCAGCCAGACCGACAGCGTCTCACCGAGCACTGCCACCCCGAGCACGGCGGCGACCACCGGGACCAGGTAGGTCACGACCGACATCCGCACCGGACCCACCCGGCCGATGAGGGTTGCGGCGGCCAGGTACGCCAAGCCCGTGCCTCCGAAACCGACCGCCACGTTGGCTGCTACAGCCGGCCACGACCACGACGATGCTGCCAGGCCCACCAGGCCGAATGGCATGGTCGCCACCGTGGCCACGGCGAGGACCCGGACGAGCACCGGCAGGGATCCGTACCTGCGTTGGAGCGGCCCGGCAAGGTTGGCAGCGATGCCGTAGGAGGTGATGGCCAGCACGACCAGCAGGACGCCAACCGCCCTGGTTCCACCTGTCGTCGCCGTCGGCAGGCCGATGAGCAGGATGCCGACCAGCCCCACCGTGACCCCGGCTATCTGGATCGGGCCGGTGCGCAGGCCGAAGATCGCCGCTCCCACCACGATGGTCATGACAGGCATGGCGCCGTTCATCATCCCGGCCAGGGAAGAGTCGATCCACTGCTGGGCCAGGGGGAACATGGTGAGCGGAAACGCCATCCAGGTGATGCCGAGCAGCAGAATCCGGCCCCGGTCGGCCCGGTCCACAGGACGGCGGGCAGCTGAAAACGGCAGGAGCGCCACCAGTCCGAGCATCGGACGCAGGAACGTGACCATGCCCGGGTGCTCGACCTCCAGGGCGACGTCCATGAAGAGGAACGAGGACCCCCAGATGCCGCCGGCCGAGGCCAGCAGCATCCAGTCGAACCAGGTGAACGGTCGGGTCTCGACGGGGAGGTGCGCCGGTGTGTTCACGGCGGCACGCTACCGGTGCCCGGCTACGCGCAGGGGGCCCGGCCGGGCCAGACTCGGTGTCGGATCGCTTCACGAAAGGCCGCAACGTGCGCCATACCACTGCACTCCTCTCCATCCTCCTGGCCTGCGCCATGTCAGCCGCCGCCTGTTCCTCGTCGACGCCCACCACAACCAC
>DQOF01000086.1 GCA_015658775.1 Acidimicrobiia bacterium
ACGGCCGCCCACACGCGGGGAACTGCCAGGCCGGAACCGTTGAGGGTGTGCACGACCGCCGTTCCCTTCTGTCCCTCGGGCCGGTAGCGCACGTTCGCCCGCCTCGCCTGGTAGTCGGTGAACCACGACACCGACGAGACCTCCAGCCACTGGTCGGCGCCGGGGGCGTAGACCTCGATGTCGAAGGTGCGTGCCGAGGAGGCACCCAGGTCGCCAGCGCAGAGGTCCAGGATCCGGTAGGCGAGGCCCAGGTCGGAGATCGCCGACTCGGCCCGGGCCAGGATGTCGGCGTGCACCTCGGCCGCCTGGTCCGGTGTGGCGTATGCGAGCAGTTCGACCTTGTCGAACTCGTGGATGCGGAGCAGGCCCCGGGTGTCGCGGCCGGCCGAACCGGCCTCGCGCCGGAAGCACGAGGTGTGGGCCATGAGCTTCATCGGCAGGTCGGCCTCGTCCAAAATCTCGTCGCGTGCCAGCGAGGTGAGCGGGACCTCGGCCGTCGGGATGGCCCACAGGTCGTCACGCTCGAGGTGGTAGGCGTCGTCCTCGAACTTGGGGAGGTGGCCCGTGGAGGTCATGGTCGCCGTGCTGACGAGCGTCGGGGGTCGCATCTCGCGGTAGGCGTCGACGTTGCGGTCCAGGCCGTACTGGACCAGCGCCCGACACAGCGTGGCACCCGGGCCCGTGTACATAACGAACATCGAACCGGAGAGCTTGGTGCCCCTCTCCACGTCGAGGATGTTGAGTTGTTCGCCGATCTCCCAGTGCGGCACCCGCTGGTGGTCGGCATACGAGTCCTCGTCGAAGTCCTCGACCCGGACCACGACGTTGTCGTGCTCGTCGGCGCCGTCGGGGCACTCGTCGGCGGGGGTGTTCGGGATGCGTAGCAGCAGGTCGCGGATCTCAGCGGCCAGGGCGTCAGCATCCTCGGCGAGCCCGTCGGCCTCGGCACCCAGCTCCCTGCTGCGGGCCTGGAGGTCCGCAGCCTCGTCGGCCAGTCCCTCCTTGTGCAGGCCACCCACCTCCCTCGAGATCGACCTGACCTCGTTGCGCAGCCGGTCCCGGTCGGCGGCCAGGGTCCGCTGCCGGGCGTCGAGTTCCAGGACCCGGTCGATGGGTGCTGTGTCCTCGCCGCGCCGGGCGATTGCAGCCTTGAGGGTGTCCGGTGAACTGCGGAGCAGCTTGAGGTCGATCACGATGAGAACCTATCGTCCTCGGACGGGAGGTCAGGGCCGTCCCGACCGGTCAGCCGGGCGGGGCACGGACCGCTCGGAAAGCTGCTCGGCGGCGAAGTGGAAGAACTTCACGACGATGATCGACCACAGGAAGAAGCCCCCCAGGACCTTCATCACGGCGCCGGCGGCCTGCTGGTCGGCGATGACGCCTATGCCCCACATCTCGTAGCCGTCGTCGTAGACCTTGTAGACCACCCCGTCGGCGAAGGTCAGCCAGCCGGCGGGGATCGTCGGGATGATCGACATGAGGAACAGGTAGATCATCTGGCCCGGCGCCGACAGCCGCAACTCCCGCAGCGGCGACACCACGGGCATCCACATGAGCAGCGCCGAGCCGAACAACGCCACGTGCACCAGGTAGTGGAACGTCCCGCTCCCGGCCGACCACCGTACGATCCCGCTCCAGTGGGTGACGGCGATGAGGCCGTTGAAGAGGATGCCGGCGAAGACGGGGTGCGTCATGCGCCGGAGCACCTGTGAGAACCGGCCCCCGTCCAGGATGACCAGCCGGGCCAGCCATGCCGGCGTCGCCAGCAGGAACAGCGGTGGCACGATCATGGTGAAGGCGAGGTGCTGGAGCATGTGCACGGCGTAGAGGTGCTTCTCGGCTATGTCGTGGACCGGCCAGTCGGCGGTCGCCAGGAGCAGCACCACGGCGACCACGAAGGCCCGCTTCTGGAACGGGCTGGCCACAGGGGTGCCGACAGGTAGCACCCGCGGACCGATCCGGCCGGCCCACAGCCCCAGCAGCGCGATCGCTCCGACCAGCACCCACACCTCGGGGTGGGCCTGCCAGGTCCAGGGATTGACGACCACTGCCATCACGGACGCCGACAGGGATGCATGGGTCTGGCACACCCGCAGGGCTGTCCGGTCTGGTGCCACCCCCCCTCACGGGCCGGGCAGGAGGTCACCTCAGCCCTTGGTCCAGAACTCGAACGCCGTCAGGGCGATCATGTACACGCCGGTCGCCAGGACCAGCCCGCCCACGAAGAACTTGGTGAACAGGCTGCTGTCGAACCGCAGGTGCATGAACCATGCGGCCACCAGGAAGAACTTGACCCCCATCATCACCATGAGCGTCGGGATGAGGGCCGGACCGATGTTCACGAAGTAGGTCGACACCTCGAGCGCCGTGAGCACACCCAGGATGGCGGCGATCTGGATGTACTTGGCGTCCGACGGGTGCTCGTGGCCCTCGTCGCCATGGCCCCCGTCGTGGGAGGTGTCTCCGGACTGGGCGATGTCTGTCGTGCTCATCGTTGTCGCTCTCCGGTCAACTGGTGGGCGAGGGCACCAGGTAGATGACCGTGAAGATGAAGATCCACACGATGTCCACGAAGTGCCAGTAGAGGCCGACGATCTCGACCGTCTCGGAGTGCTCCTGGCGCAGGGAACCACGCAGGGACGAGATGAACAACGACATCAGCATCACGATCCCGACGCTGACGTGGATGCCGTGGAAGCCCGTGAGGGTGAAGAACGCCGACGAGAACGGGCTGGTCGTGTAGCCCAGGCCCTCGCGGACGAACGTCGTGAACTCGTACACCTGGCCGCCGATGAACAGGGACCCCAGCAGGGCGGTGGTCAGCAGCCACAGCCTGTTGTTGCGGATATCGCCCCGGTTCAGTGCGGACAGCGCCAGAACCATCGTGAGGGAACTCATGAGCAGCACGAACGAGCTCACCGACGTGAACGGGATGTCGAAGATGTCGCCCGGTGCAGGACCGGTGTGGAACCTGCTCCGGTAGATCAGATAGGTCGAGATGAGGCCACCGAAGAGCAGGCACTCGGAGCCCAGGAACACCCACATCAGCAACTTGTTGTTGGATATCCCCGTGCCCGCTCCCTCCGACTGGTGGGCCGCGGCCGGAGCCTCGGTCGTCATCACATCAGCCAACGGGGGCCTCCTCGGGCTCGGCAGCGCCGTCGGCCTCATGGCCATGGGCCCCGTCAGGATCGTCGGGAGGTTCGAACACCCATGCGTAGATGGACATGACGACCAGGATCCCGCCCGCCGCACACAACCACAGGTTGTACATGATGCCGTACCCGATCAACGGGAAGCCTGCGGCCAGCACGACCGGCCAGTACGACGGCGAGGGCAGGTGCACGTCGGTGGCGTCGCCCTTCTGGCACACCTCCTCGGCGGTGGCCACCCTCACGATCCGGCCGTTCTCATCGGTGCCGTACTTGCGGTGCCAGAACTCGTCCAGCGACTCGACCTGGATGAGTTCGTCGAAGTTGTGCACCGGAGTCGGGTTGGGGCAGAACCACTCGAGGCTCCGGGCATCCCACGGGTCGGGTCCGACCGGCGGCAGGCCGCGGGCCCGGCGGGCCGAGAAGATCACGTTCAGGGCGAAGAACAGCACGCCGAGGGCGATGGTGAACGCCCCGATGGTGGCCACCAGGTTCCAGAGTTCGAATCCGAACCCCGGGCTGTAGGTGTCGATACGGCGGGACATGCCCTGCAACCCGAGAATGTGCATGGGGCCGAAGGTCAGGTTGAAGCCGATCAGCATCGTCCAGAAGTTCCACTTCCCCAGGCGCTCGCCGAGCATGTGCCCGAAGACCTTGGGCCACCAGAAGTAGAAGCCTGCGAAGAACCCCAGCAGGGCACCACCGAAGATCACGTAGTGGAAGTGGGCGACGATGTAGTAGGTGTCGGTCTGCTGGGTGTCGGCCGGAGCGACGGCGTGGGTCACGCCCGAGAGGCCGCCGACGGTGAACATCGACACCACTCCGGTGGCGAACAGCATGGCCGTGGTGAACCGCAGCTTGCCGCCCCACATGGTGGCCATCCAGTTCAGGATCTTCACGCCGGTGGGCACGGCTATGAACATGGTCGACAGCGTGAACGCGCCGACCGCGATGGGGCCGACACCGGACACGAACATGTGGTGGGCCCACACGCCCCAGCCCATGAAGCCGATTGCGATGCCCGAGAACACCATGAACTCGTATCCGAAGATGGGCTTGCGTGAGAAGGTGGGGATCACCTCGGAGACGATGCCGAAGGAGGGCAGGATCAGGACGTAGACCTCGGGATGCCCAAAGATCCAGAACAGGTGCTGCCAGAGCAGGGGATCGGACCCCATCTCCGGGTTGAAGAAGTTCGCACCGAAGTTGCGGTCGAACAGGAGCAGGAAGAGCGCCACGGTGATGACCGGGATGGCGAACAGCAGCAGGAACTGCACGACCAGGATCATCCAGGTGAACACGGGCATCTTGAACAGCGTCATTCCCGGCGCCCGCATGTTGAGCACCGTCACGATCAGGTTCATCGCCGAGAGCAACGAGGCGATCCCCGTTATCTGGAGGCCCAGGGCGTAGAAGTCCATGCCGTGTCCGGGCGAGAACGTGACACCCGTGTTGGGTGCATAGGCGAACCAGCCGCCGGTGGGTGCGTCGCCGAACAGCCATGACGTGTTCAGGAACAGGCCACCGGCCAGGAAGATCCAGAAGGAGAGGGCGTTCAGCCGCGGGAACGCCACGTCGCGGGCGCCGATCTGGAGTGGGAGCAGGTAGTTGGCGAATGCTGCGGCCAGCGGCATTATCACGAGGAAGACCATGGTCACGCCGTGCATCGTGAAGACCTGGTTGTACATATCGGCGCCCAGGACCGTGCCGTCCGGGGTGGCCATCTGCAGGCGGATCAGCAGGGCCTCGAGCCCGCCAATGGCGAAGAAGAACAGGGCGGCGGCGCCGTAGAGGATGCCGATCTTCTTGTGGTCGACCGTCGTGACCCAGTCGCGCCAGCCGTTGCCGCCCTTTGGGCGGGTGTAGACGCCCAGCGGTTGTGCGGCCGCCCCCTCTCCTACCGTCGCCGGGGTTGTGGTGGTTGCGGTCATCACTCGACCTCCGTGGCGGCGATGATGTCGAGTGTCGGCGTCTCACCGAGGGTGACCAGATAGGCCACCACATCATCGATCTGGTCTTCGCTGAGGCCCATTGCCGGCATCCCCCGGCGACCCTCGGCGTATGCGGGCTTCTCGGCAGGAGCGTTGCGCAGCCAGGCCTCGAGCCGGGTGCGGTTGAGGTTGCCACCGGGCTCGTAGAGGTTGAAGATGCCGCCTGCGAAGGTGGTGCGGCTCATGAGGTGCGTCAGGTTGGGAGCTGCGTTGGACACCAGGTCGGCGCCCTTGGAGGTCTCGTCGTTGACCCCGTTGACCACATGGCAACGGGCGCACTGCGACTCGAACACCTCCCTGCCCCGCACCGCGGCCTCACCGGTCGGCTCGGCGGCAGGCTGCAACTGTCTACGGACCCAGTCCTGGAAGTCGTCGTGGGTCATGGCTACCACCTGCATGCGCATCCGGGAGTGGGAGAGGCCGCAGAACTCCGTGCACTGCCCAAAGAAGAAGCCGGGCTCGTCGGCCGCGATCTTCCAGGAGGTCACCCGGCCCGGAACGGCGTCGCGCTTGCCGTTCAGCGCCGGTATCCAATGGCTGTGGATCACGTCCCGGCTGACAAGGGTCAACTCGATCTCCTCGCCTGCCGGGATCGCGAACTGGTTGGCCGTGACTATGTCGGCGGGCGGCAGGTGGCGGGCGTCGCTCAGGTCGAGGCCGTCCAGACCATCGAAGTAGTAGCGGTACTCCCACCACCACTGCTGTCCGACCACCAGGATCTCGGGCTCCCAGGACACCTCTGCACCGTCGACGGACAACGCCATGGCATTGTCCTCGTACTCGTTGAGGCCCGTGAGGGTGGCGATCGTGAAGACGGAGATCACAACCAGTATCAGTGCGGGGACGACGGTCCAGAGGATCTCCAAGCGGAAGTTGCCGTGGATCTGCTCCGGGAACTCCTCGTCGGTATGGTCGTCGCGGAACCGGTACCACATGAGTGCCGTGCCGCCGAAGATGATGAAGAAGACCACCCCGGCCACCATGAACACCGGGTCGGACAGGTTGTCGATGGACCGGGCGTACGGTCCCTGGGGCTTGAGGGTGTCGAGTTCGGCACCGGCTGCGCAGCCGGAGAGCAGCGCCAGGAGGCCACCCGCCAGGACGGCGGGGCCGCTTCGGCACAGTCGCTTCAGGATCACTGGCCTGCCTCCACATGGGCGTCATCCGCACCACCACCCTTCTGGTGGAAGTCGCGTTCGCCTGTGGCTGCGGCGACGATGCCCGCCACGATCACAGCCAGACAACTGAATAGCAGGACGCCGTGCACGATGCCCCGCGGCAGGTGCGGACGCCGGCTGAAGAAGAATGCTGCCCCGAACACCCCGATGCCCACGACCGTGGCGACGAGCACCGCCCCGTTGGCCGAGGTGGCCAGCAGGACCCGGGAGATGGCGAGCACCAGGACCCCGATACCGAGCAGGCCCAGGACCGGGATCTCCACGGGTCGCAGCAGCCGCTCACGCAGGTCCCGGTTCGCGACCGGGTCTCCCGTGGCCTTCTCGGACCAGTTGGTGATGGTCCACTCGAAGCCGACGGCGACCACGATGAAGATGCCGATCACGAACACGGCCGGGTGCACGACCAGGCCCACGGCGATAGAACCGATTCCGAGTGCGCCGAGCAGCGGCCACAGTGAGCTGCCGACCGCCGCCTGGGCCTCGGGGGCGGTGTCCAGGCCGAGTACCTCGGCGACCGATTCGGCGTCGGCGTCGCGGAAGGCGATGCTGACCAGGCCCAGGAGGGCGAAGACGGCGGCCGCCATCACCAGCACGGCGTAGGTGACGTGGTCGCCCACGCCTCCCTTCCAGCCCAGGCTGACCGGGCCGGTCTCGGTACCCCCGGTCGTGTAGCCGGCGAACACCGCAGCGGACGCGGCCGCCATGCAGAGGCCGATCCAAAGCTTGAATCCCGTGGTGAGCATGTCGTCCCGTCCGCCCGTCCTACTTGGCGATGTAGATGCCGTACCAGATGACCACGTACACGGCGACCGCGGCATACCAGTAGAGCGCCGCCGCCGACACGAGGTCACGGTGCCGTGAGGTGTCCTGCCCGCCGAGTGCCCGCAGCAGCAGCAGGCCCAGCCAGAGCACCCCGACTCCGACCATCGCCATATGGGCTCCGACTATGACGAACAGGAAGGTGGTGGCCTCGCTGTGGTCGATCGGAAGGCCGATGTCGTTGAAGTAGAAGACCGTCTGGTTGATCATCGCTATGCCCATGACAGCCGTCAGGAACATCGCCAGGTACGAGTGGATGCGGTCGTCGTTGATGACCGCGTACACCGCCCAGGCCATCGTCACCGTCGACACGGCCATCGTGGCCATGTTCATGCTGCCGGGCACCAACTGGATTGCGCCCTCGGGGAACCACTCGCTGCCCCAGGCCATGGTGTCGGCGCGTCGCGAGAAGTAGAGGCCGAACAGGGCGCCGAAGAACATGAGCACGGCGCCGGTGCCGAGCGCGGACCCGATCACGAGGGTCCTGGGGCGGGTGGGCGACGCCGGCGGCAGCGTGACGGCGGCCATCAGGCACCAACCTCGTCCATGGCATCCAGCAGGGGCCGCTCAGAGGTGACCTCGACCGGGCCCGTGGCCCATTCCAGCGTGTGGCCGCCCCACGGGTCGGGGGAGGCCTCGGCGCCCTTCATCCGGCGTACCCCTGTCGCGATCCAGCCCACGGCACCCAGCAGCAGCAGCAGCGAACCGACCACGGCGACGGCGTTCAGCGCACCCACGGCGCCGCCCGGATCGCCGGCGGCGGCCAGGTCGGCGCCGGTGAAGTCCGACAGCCCCATGAACCCACTGAGGGTGTCTGGCACGGCCACGAGCACCACACCGAGAGTCGCCAGCAGACCGCCCACCAGGCCCATTCCCTGAGGAGCGACCCTGCCCATGGTGCGGTCGCCCCACCAGAGCGTTCCGGCCATGGCGGCCACGAGTGCCGCTCCCATGGTGAAGGTCATCTGGGCTCCGGTGGTGGAGCGGTCGAGCAGGTCGAGGGGGGATACGGCCCGTATGGCACCCACCACCGTGCCGGCGACGAGCAGCAGGAGCGAAAGCACGGCGAGGACGACCGGTGCCGGTGGCCTTGCGCCGAGGTTGCCGGCACCGCGGCGCAGCGTGCCGGCGAGGGCACCGACCACCAGAAGCACCAGCGGCACGGCGAGGAAGGCCTCGACCACGTAGAGGGCCTGGGTCATGACCGGGGTGCTCAGGTCGAATGCCGGCTGGGCATAGGCCCCGAACCCGACCACTCCGATCAGGCCGGTCACGACCAGCAGCGCGTTGTGGCTGGGCAGGCGACGACGGGCGGCGACGGGGATGACGTCGGCGGCGATCCCGAGCAGCGGCAGGGCGAAGACGTACACCTGCGGATGGGTGAACGCCCAGGAGAGCTGCTCCCAGATGGCGTCCTCGGCACCGAACCCCACTGCCGGACGGCCACGTAGGTCCACATAGGCCAGCACCGCGTTGGCGGCCAGTACCGGCAGCGTGGCGAGCCAGATGGTGCCGGCGACGAGCAGGGTCCAGCTGAACAGGGGCACCCGGTCCAGCGACATGCCCGAGGGTCGTCCTGCGGCGACCGTGGTGACGATGCAGAGCGAGGCGACGCATATGCCGCCGATCACCATGAGTAAGCCGACCAGGGTGAGGGCCACCGCCTGGCGCTGGCTGCCAGATCCCGGCGTGCCCAGGCCGCCGTCGATCAGGAAGCCGGTGACAGTGAGGACCGCACCCAGTAGCCACGTCCAGAAGCCGAGGGCCGCGGCCCGTGGGAACACGATCGAGGTGGCGCCCACCTGCAGCGGGACGACAGCTGTTGCGAGGCCGACGATGACCGGCACCACGGCGAGCAGCACGAAGCCGACGCGGTGGGCGCTCCAGAACTGGAAGAACTCGTCGGCACTGCCGAACAGGCCGACCCCGGCGAGGTCGAGTCGCTCCAGGTTCGCCAGGAGTCCCGCCAGCAGCGAGACGACGAGGAACAGCGCACCGGATGCGATCCAGGCGCGCCCAACGACCAGGTGATCGGTGGTGGTCACCGCCGCTTCGAGGGACGTCGGCGGGACGACGCCAGCGCCGCCTGTCGTGTCCGCTGCTGTTTCGCTCATCGTCATGGGAGTTTCTTCGCTCTGTGGGCCGGAGAACCGCCCTTGTCCGCTGATCGGAGCGGCGTCAGACCACCCGATGCTAGGTGTCCCGTCACCGAACCCAACGCTTCTACGACCTGTGCACAGTAGCCGTGCGGGACAACCCCATCAGAACCGGCACGTGTGGGGGTTCACACCACCACATCGAGGGTGATGGCCCCGAACAACAGGGTTATGTACGTGATCGAATATGTGAAGAGGCGCATGGCGGTCCGCTCTCCGGGGTCACGACGGACGGCCAGGGCGAAGGCTCCGAACACCGCACCGAGCACGAGGGCCGAGACCAGGTAGAGCAGCCCCATTCCGGCCACGGGTGCGAAGACGACGCTCAGGGCAACGAGGATGACCGTGTAGAGGATGATGCGCGACGCCGTCTCCTCGAGGCTGGCCACCGCCGGAAGCATGGGCACCCCGGCCGCCGCATAGTCGTCGCGGTACTTGATGGCGAGGGCCCAGAAGTGGGGAGGCGTCCAGAAGAACATGACGAGGAAGAGCACTACCGGCGCCCAAGCCAGCGAGTTCGTCACTGCAGACCAGCCGACGAGCACCGGGACCGCACCCGCTGCACCGCCAATGACGATGTTCTGGGTCGAGGTCCGCTTCAGCCAGAGCGTGTACACGAACACGTAGAAGAAGGTCGCCGACACCGCCAGCACGGCGCTCAGCAGGTTGACGGTCGCCAGGAGCCATACGAACGCCGCCACCTCCAGGGTGACGGCGAAGACGAGGGCCGCACGCGGTGTCATCACACCGGTGACGAGGGGCCGCTCCCTGGTGCGTTCCATGAGGCTGTCGATGTCGCGGTCCACGACCATGTTCACGGCGTTGGCACCGCCTGCGGCGAGCGTTCCGCCCAGGACCGTGGCGACCATCAGCCAGACCGACGGGACACCCTGCCTCGCCACGAACATGGTCGGCACGGTCGTGACGAGCAGCAACTCGATGATCCTGGGCTTGGTCAGCGCGACGAACCCCGACACTCGGGCGCGGAGGGGAAGAACCGGATTAGCGGGCATCGGCAACAGGCTACGAGACGCCCGGTGGGACGCGACCGCCCGGCCGGGAGGGCTTCAGCCGGTGAGCCAGTCCGCAGGCGTCGGACCGTCGGGGAACAACCGCTGCTGGAACCGCCGCATGCCGCTCAGCCAGCGGTCGACGTCATCGCCCTTGCGTCGCGAGTACTCGGCAACGTCCGGGTGCGGCAGGATGTGGAACCTCTCGGCGGCGAGGCCCTCGACCACGGTGGCGGCCAACTCCGCGGCCTCCAGGACACCGTCGACGGCCGCGGCGTTGCCCGTGCCCTCGTCGGGCATCAGGTCGCGGGTCGGGCTGTTCTGCCTGATGTTCGTCTCGACGGCCTGCGGGCAGAGCACCGACACGCCGATGCCGAGATGGCCGTAGGTGACGGAGATGAACTCGGCCAGGGCCACCGCTGCGTGCTTGGTGACCGAATAGTGCATCGAACCGATCTGGGTCAGAAGGCCGGCAGCCGACGACGTGTTTAGGAGGTAGCCGCCACCGGCGTCGATCATGTGGGGGATGGCGTGGCGGGCGGCGAACACGTGGGCCATCACGTGCACCTCGAACATCCGCCGCATGTCGTCGTCCGGCGCTTCGAGGGCACCGACGGTCACATACCCCGCGTTCGACACCACCAGGTCCACCCCGCCGTGTACCGCGACGGTGTCCTCGATGAGGGCCTTCACCGCCTGCTCGTCGCTGACGTCACAGCCGATTCCCGTGCCGCCTACCTCCGCAGCGACCCGTGCCGCCCCATCGGCGTCCAGGTCGGCCACGACCAGTGCCCTCGCCCCCTCGGCGTGGAACCGCTCGACCAACGCACGGCCGATTCCACTCGCCCCACCCGTGACCACGACCACCTTGTCCCTCAGTTCCATGGGCTGATCCTATGAACACGCGGTCGGCACCGCCCGACCGGGCTCGTAGCCTTGTGAGGGTGCGGATCCCGTTCTCGCCTGCGACCTGCCGGCGCACCACCGGCACGGCGACTGCCCCACCGGAGGCGCCGTCGTGACCCCCGGCCCGGTGCCCGTCGAGGTCGACGAGCCCGGTATCGGCCACGACGAGGCGACCGATGTGGACCGACCGTGGATCGTGCTGGTGTGGAACGACCCGATCAACCTCATGTCCTACGTGTCGTTCGTGTTCCAGAAGTTGTTCGGCTACAGCACGGCCAAGGCCGACCGACTCATGCTCGACGTGCACGACAAGGGTCGGGCCGTCGTGGCCAACGGTGCACGGGAGAAGGCCGAGCTCGACGTGTTCAGACTGCATGAACACGGCCTGTGGGCGACGATGCAGCAGGACGACTGATGATCCCCGGGAGACAGCGGCCCGTGGCCTTCGAGCGGTCCGGGGCGCGGATCCGGATCAGGTTGGGTAGCGAGGAGCGGGACCTGATCGTCGGTCTGGTCGACCAGTTCCGGTCCGTGCTCACAGATGACGACGATCCCAGCCTGCGGCGCCTGTATCCGACGGCGTACCCGGACGATGCGGAGCAGGCCACGGAGTACCAATCCCTCGTCCACGACGACCTGGTCCGCAGCCGGCTGACAGCGGTCGACACCGTCGAGTCCACCGTCCGCGCCGATTCGATCGATCCGGACGAGTTGGCCTCCTGGATGGGGATGCTGAACGGCCTCCGGCTCCTGCTCGGCACCCGGCTCGACATATGCGAGGACGACGAGTTCGACCCGGATGCCCCCGACGCGCCCAGCCGGGCCCTGCTGGCATGGCTGGGGCTGCTGCTCGAAGAGGCCGTAGCCGCAGCCACCGCCTACCTGCCGGAACGCTCCGACGCCTGACGCTCGAATCACGCCACGACCATGACGCGTCAACATCGGCCCCTGATAGCGTGTCCCCGCCCTCGCGAGGTCTGAGCCCCCATCGTCCAGTGGCCTAGGACGCCGGCCTTTCACGCCGGTAACACGGGTTCGAATCCCGTTGGGGGTGCGACGGATTGACCGGCTCCGGCCGGCCGCTCCTGGTCCTGTGGTGCAGTTTGGAGTGCACGCCGGCCTGTCAAGCCGGAGGTCGCGGGTTCAAATCCCGTCAGGACCGCCACCGTCGCCCGCCCCCCGGGGCGGGCGCTGCACGGTCGGGTAGCTCAGTTGGCAGAGCGTCCGCCTGAAAAGCGGAAGGTCCCCGGATCGACGCCGGGCCCGACCACCGAGACGACGATGCTCTGAGGGAGACTGTCCCGATGATGCTCGAGGAGACGGCGGGCCAGAAGGCCCTGCGGGACGAACTGCGCACCTACTTCGGCAACCTGATGACCGACGATGTCCGTGAATCGCTGCGGGGCGACCACGAGACCTCTGATGCCAGGCGCTCCATATTCAGGAGGCTGGGTGCCGACGGCATGCTCGGCCTCGGCTGGCCCACCGAATTCGGAGGCGGGGGCCATCCGCCCACCGACCAGTTCATCCTCTTCGACGAGGCCCAGCGGGCGAACTGCCCGATGCCGTTCGTCACCCTGAACACGGTCGGACCCACCATCATCCGGTACGGATCCGAGGACCTGAAGCAGCGGTTCCTTCCCGGGATCCTGGAAGGTGGGATCCTGTTCGCCATCGGCTACTCGGAGCCCTCCGCGGGCACCGACCTGGCTTCGCTCCGCACCCGGGCGGTACTCGACGGTGACGAGTGGATCGTCGACGGCTCCAAGGTCTTCACAAGTGGGGCCAACGAGGCCGACTACATCTGGCTGGCGTGCCGCACGGACCCGGAGGTACGCAAGCACAGGGGAATCTCGATCCTGATCGTGCCGACCGACAGCGAGGGATTCTCCTGGACACCGCTCACGACAGTGGGCGGGGGTACGACGACCAGCACCTACTACGACTCCGTCAGGACACCGGTCGAGAACCTGGTCGGCGAGGTCAACGGAGGCTGGAAGATGATCACCACCCAGCTCAACCACGAACGGGTCGGCCTGGCGGCCACCAGCGCCCTGGCATTCCGGCTCTACGAGGACACCGCGGCCCTGGCTTTGGATACGGCGGCGGCCGAGGGTGGAAGGGTGATCGACCGCCCCTGGGTACAACTCGACCTGGCCCGGTGCTTCGCCGACCTCGAGGCTCTACGGCTGCTCAACTGGCGGATGACGGTCGACGTCGACCGCGGTGACCTGACCCCCGACCGCGCCTCGGCGGTGAAGGTGTACGGCACCGAGGCGGCCGTGCGCATCTACCAGCGACTCCTCGGAATCGTCGGCGTCGAGGGACGCATCCGGGGCGGCCAGCCGGGAGCCCTGCTGCGCGGTGAGTTGGAGAAGGCCGGCCGCCAGGCCCAGATCAACACCTTCGGGGGTGGGGTCAACGAGGTACAGCGGGAGATCGTGGCCTGGATCGGCCTCGGCATGACGCGCACGACTCGACAGGCCTGAGGGCAGCGGACGTGGACTTCGATCTCTCCGACGACCAGCAGGCGCTCGCCGACCTCGCAGGCTCCATCCTCGGCGACCTCTCCGACGCCGAACGTGTCGGGAAGGTGGAGTCCACCGGAGACCGCTTCGACCGCAAGCTGTGGGAGGCACTGGCAGACGCGGGCCTGGTGGGCGTCACGATCCCCGGGGAATACGGCGGGCTGGGCCTCGGGATCGTCGAACTGTGCCTGGTCCTCGAACAGCAGGGCCGCCGGGTCGCCCCCATACCGCTCCTGGCAACGACGGCGCTGGGAGCCTCCGCCGTCGTCAGGTACGGGACAGCCGACCAACGTCGACGATGGCTACCCGGGGTGGCCGACGGAAGCCTCGTCCTGACAGGCGCATGGACAGACCCTGCGGGCGGCGGCGACCCCCTCTTCCCCGCCGGTGAGGCCGAGGGCGCCCACTGGCGGGTCTCCGGCACCAAGGTCGGCATCCCAGCCGCCGGCGTGGCCGACGCCCTACTCCTCCCGGTGGCCGTCGACGGCGAACACCGGGTAGCCGTCGTCGCCACCGATGCCCCCGGCCTGGCGGTGACCCTCCACGAGACGACCAACCGGGAACTCCACGGCACCCTGGACCTGGACGGCGTCGTGGTGCGGGCCGACGACCTTCTGGACGGTGACGGTGACGAGATCGGCGGCTTCGTCCTGGACCTGGCCCGGGTGGGGACCTGCGCGCTGGTCCTGGGGTGCTGCGAGGAGGCGGTGACCCTCACCGCGGCCCATGTGTCCGAGCGGGAACAGTTCGGTCGACCACTGTCGACCAACCAGGGGGTGGCGCTCAGGGCCGCCGACGCCTACATAGACACCGACTGCATCCGCGTCACTCTGCAGCAGGCCGCCTGGCGCCTCGACGAGGGCCTCGACGTATCCACAGCCGTACCCGTGGCCAAGTGGTGGGCGGCCGAAGCCGGTCAACGCGTGGTGCTCGCCACACAGCACCTCCACGGTGGCACGGGCGCAGACGTCTCCCATCCGATCCACCGCTACTTCCTGTGGGTGAGCCAACTGGCCGACACCCTCGGCGGTGCGGGAACCCACCTGGCCCGCCTGGGCACCGTCATCGCCGCCGGCGGCTAGCCCTACATCCCGAAACCGTCGACGACGGGCTCCCTGTCGGCGAAGAACGGACCCAGCCGACCCTCCAGTTCCTCGACCGACCATGCCTGGTCGTTCACCACCTCGAAGGCCCGCCTCGGTGTCTCGTAGACAACGACCTCCTTCCCCCATACCTGGATGAGCTCGCCTGAGACGCGGTCGGCGTACGGGGAGGCCAGCCAGCCGACCAGCTTGGCGACATGCTCCGGGGCGAAAGTGTCGAA
>DQOF01000100.1 GCA_015658775.1 Acidimicrobiia bacterium
CGACCTGCAGCATCTCGACCGGAATGTCGGAGGCAGCTCGCGGCTCGCGGACCGGCAGGACGCCCGGCCGGACGGTGGCCATCTGGACCGGCGACGAACAGGAGATCTCCGCAACCAGGCGTCCACCGAAGGCGGGCTTGAGGGCGACCAGCCGGCCGTCACGCGCCTCGAGGCCTATGGCGTCACCGGTGAGCCCTGCGCCCAGCCGGGCAGCGATGCGCGAGGCCACCTCGCGCCCCCAGTCGGTGCTCGGTGTGAGCACCGCCCACGGCGGCCTTCCCTGGGCAGGATCGCCGAACCGGTCCGAGAGGGCGTGGGCGACGTCCTCGACAGATGTGGTGTCGGGCAGCATCAGGGCTGCATCGGCCCCCAGGGACGAGAGCCGCGCCGGTCCGCCGAGGTGCGTCCCGGCGACCACCACGTGGCCCCCGATCCGGGTGGCCAGGCCGGCTGCGACTCCCAGCAACTCGGCGGTCGACCTCTCACGGTCGGGTTCGGCGACCACGACGATGTCGGGCCCGCCCGCCGGACCTGCGGGGGGCACGCAGCCCATCCCGGCCGGGTCGGCGACGGAGAACGCGCCACGGTCGCGCAGCAGCCCGATGACGCGGTCCACCTGCTCGTCACCGGTCCCGGCCAGCAGCTCACGGGCACGGTCGACCTCGTGCACCAGCACCTCTCCCACCGAGGTCGGGCTGCCGGCCTGGCCCCACGGGCCGGCGCCCAGGTCCGCGGCGGAGACCGTGGTGAGCAGGCCGGCATCCACGGTGGCCCATGCCCCGGGGTCCTTGACCTTGCACGGATCGCAGAGCCTCTCGGCACACGACACCACGGCGGGGAGGCCGACCTCGGCCCTCAGCCGCTCGTCGTCGTGCTCCAGCAGCGTCCGCAGGGTGTCGTCGACGAGCGCCAGCTCGCGGACGCCCGCCAGCAGGGGTAATCCGAGCAGTTCGGCCAGCTCGGCCGGCACCTGGCCCGTGTCGGCGTCGACCGAGTTGCGCCCGCACAGGACCAGGTCCCACGGCCCGTGCAGCTCGAGGGCGGCTGCCAGGGCCCGGGCGGTAGCCAGGGTGTCGCTGCCTGCGAACGCCGGATCGCTGACATGCAGGCCACCCCCACAGCCGCAGAGAATCGCCTCGCGCAGCACTGTGTGCGCCACCGGTGGGCCGAGGGTGATCGCCGTGCACGTGCCGCCGGAGGCCACGGCAAGGTCGCATCCGGTCCGCACCGCTCGACGGCAGTAGTCGTTCATGTGCAGCTCGAGGCCGTCGCGGACCAGTCGGCCGTCGGAACCCAGGCGCATCTCCTCGAACACCGGAATCTGCTTGACCAGGACCGCGATGCGCAGGGGTCGCACCGGGCGCAGGTCGTCCATGGCGACAACGTACCGGCGTATCGGGGGACGGGCCGCCGGGTAGCGTCGCGTCCGGGTGACCGGGAGGCGACCGCATGGCCCGATTCTCAACCGAGGTGCTGCACGTCCGGGCCGACGACAAGGCCAGCCTGGTCGCGGCGATCGCCGCTGCCGCCGGCGGCGACGGCTGGGTCAACGTGGAGCCACAGGTCGACGACGACCAGAGGATCGAGGTGCCCGGCATCTTCGCCTGGTTCTCAGCCCGCGGGCCCCAGGTGCCCGTCGGCACCTTCGTGCCCGGCAACGACCGCGATCCGGCGTCCGTGGGCCTCGACCACGGCACGGGCCGTGGAGCCGGCGACCGGCTGGTGGCCGCCGGGGTGGTGGCGCCGGCCGACTGGGTTCTGCGCCAGGACCACCCCAAGCACGGCCTTGTCTGGGAGCTGGACCCGCGGAACGTGGATGCCACGGCCGTGGCGAGGCTGCTGCTCGAGGGCACCGCCTTCCTGTGCCCGTTGCCGACCGAGGGCCACTGGACCGCCACCGTGAACAGGCCCGGCTGAACCTTCCCTGCGGGCTGCGGGCCCGCCTGGTCAGGCCCCTGCTATCGCCTGCATGACGAGGTCGACGGCGACTGCGGCGTCCACCTCGTAGGCCACCCGGCAGTTGGGCTCGGCGCCCAGCGAGCCCCGCTCGTCAACGAGGGTCTGGGCGCGGGTGTGGGTGCCGTCCAGCTCGACGGTGACGTGGCGCGGCTCGGTACGGACAACACCCGGATGGGTGACGGCCAGGACGGCGCACGGGTCGTGCATGGAGCCGCTGGTGGCCCGGTCCTGTGAGCGGTGTGCGCCGATGTTGTACCTGATGAGGTCGGCGGCCACGGCTCCCACCCGGGTCCCCACGGCCCTGCAGGCCTCAGCGTGCCCGGAGCCCATGCGCACCTGATTGGTCAGGTTCAGCCCCACCATGGTGACCGGGCCTCCCGAGCGGAAGACGATGTCGGCCGCCTCCGGATCGGCGAAGACGTTGAACTCGGCCGCCGCGGTCACGTTGCCGATGCCCGCCCCACCGCCCATGAGCGTGATCGACGCGACCCGCCCGGCCAGGCCCGGGTCGGCCCTGAGGGCCAGCGCCACGTTGGTCAGCGGCCCCACGGGCACCAGGTGGAGCCCCTCCTCGGCCCGGGTGGCCTCGACAAGGAAGTCCACCGCGTCCCACGAGTCGGGTCCATCGTCCGGTTCGGGAAGGTCGACGTCGGCGAGGCCCGTCGCGCCGTGTACGTGGCGGGCGTGGAACGGGTCACCCACCAGCGGCCGGTCGGCGCCGCGGTGCACCGGAACCGTCAGGCCCAGCAGGGACCTCAGCTTGAGTGCGTTCGCCGTGGTGTGCTCGACGCCCACGTTGCCGGCCACCGTCGTGATGCCCACGAGGTCCGCCCACCGTGAGGCGGTCATGATCGCTATGGCGTCGTCGATTCCGGGGTCGCAGTCCAGGATGATCCGGGGACGCTGCGGGGTGGTCATGGCCGGCTACCTGACGGCGACCGGGGCCACCGGGGAGCCGACCCCGCCGACGAAGGGCTCCGGCGTGGCAGCCAGGAAGAACTCGTAGACCCCGTCGGCTGCACAGGCCACCGACAGCGCCTCCAGGTCCCAGTTCTGCCCCTGCGTGAGCCCCATGTCGACCAGGTGGAGCATGTGCACGGCCAGGTCCACGTCCTCGCAGGGGTACACCTCGAAGGTGAGCGTGTCGTTGGCCACGGCGGCCACGTCGTGTTCGTGGAACCAGGGCACGGTCGACATCGAGAGGCCGGCGTTCGAGGCGTCACCGTTGGGGCCCAGGCAGTACGCCATGCCACCACTGGAGTGGTACAGGGCCATGCGGCCGGTTCTCACCAGCACTATGTCGCCGGCCCGCACCTCGACGCCGCCCATCTCGGCCGCGTCGTCGAGGTCCCCGGCCGTGATGGCGTAGGGGCAGTCCAGGAGGTCGACGCCCTTCGCCATGGCCACGTCCAGGAGCACCCCGCGGGAGCAGAGCGTCGTCACCCGCTCGATGCCGCACCGGGTCGCACCCTCCTCGGCCGTGATCGTCGCCGTGTCGTAGCCGTTGTAGACCTTCCCCGAGTACGACACGTGGCACAGGCCGTCCCAGTGGGTGCCGGCCTGGAGCCCGAGGTGCACGGCGTCGTCGCTGGTGTGGAAGGAGTCAGGGTCGCCGTCGGGGTCCATGCCCTGGTCGATCATGAGCATCGTCCTGGTCGGGTTGTCCCGCCCGGGGATGAAGCCGACCTGGATTCCATCCTTCTGGAGGGGCACCGCCAGCGGGATCGTGCGGCCGGTGCGGATGCAGTCACGGGCGCGCAGGACCACCTCGCGGGTGATGAGGTTGAGCGTGCCGATCTCATCGTCGTCGCCCCAGCGGCCCCAGTTGCGTACCCGGGAGGACACTTCCAGGAAGTGATCTGACAGTGGCATGGGAGGTACCTCGACCTGTTGTTCGGACCTGCTCCTCGGACCTGCTCCGGCGAAACTACCCGGCGGTCGGCACCCGGTGGTCAGCAGCCGGTGGTCAGTAGCCGGCCTCGACGTCGACGACGCCCTTCAGGGCCCGACCGTCCAGCCACCGTTCGAGGTTGTCGGAGAAGTCCTCCCGCAGGTCCTCGACGGCTCCCGGACTGCACCACGAGACGTGTGGGCTGAGGCGCACGCCGGGATGGGTGTAGAGCCAGTGCCCCTCCGGGAGCGGTTCGGGCTCGCAGACGTCCAGCGAGGCGACGCCGACCTGACCCGAGTCGAGGGCCCTGCGCAGCGCCGCCTGGTCGACGATGGACCCACGCGCCACGTTGACCAGGTGGCCCCCCGGCTTCATGGCGGCGAACAGGTCGTCGTCGAAGAGGTGGTTGGTTCCGGGCGTCGCCGGTACGCCTATCACCACGTGGTCGGCCCCGGAGACCGCAGCGAAGGCGTCCGGCACGACCTCGACCGCAGGATCGTCCACCCCGGCCTGCCCGCGGCGTGTGGCCACGAGGCGGCAGCCGAACGGGGCCAGCCGGTGCGACACGGCACGGTTGATCGAACCGAATCCGATGAGGGCGACGGTGGCGTCCTCAAGGGCTGTGAGCCGGTCCAGGAACCAGTGCTTCGGCGGTCCGTCCACCCAGCTCCCCGGTAGGCGCTTGGACACCGTGAGGATCATCGCCACGACCCACTCGGCGATCGGCGTGGCCATCGTGCCGCGGGCGCAGGTGAGGACCCTGCCACCAACGAGTTCCAGCGGCAGTCCGTCCACCCCATGCCCGGTGCAGTGCACCCACCTGACGCCACGATCCAGCAGGTCGGCGAGGTTCTCGGCAGCCGCTGCCCTGGTGACCAGCACCTCGCCGTGGACGTCGGGGTCGATCGGATGTCCGGGGTCGACGTCGACGAACCGCACCGACGGGAAGCGGTCGGCCAGTCGGTGCACCCCGATGTAGTCCCCGGGGAGGTTGACCAGCACGGTCACCGGCCGGTCGACCGAGTCGTCGGTCATCGCGTGCGTTCGCGGAAGAGGGTCTGCTGGGCGACCGTCGCCACGTGGACCCCGTCGGCGGAGAACACCTCGCCTATCGACATGCCACGGCCACCGCTGAGGCCGTGCGAGCGGAAGTCGTGGAGCTGCCACTCGTCGGCCGGCGCCGGGCGGTGGAACCAGATGGCGTGGTCGAGGCTGGCGCCGACGAAGATGTCGCCGAAGGTCATGCGGTCGCCGTCCAACTCTGCCATCCGGGGGTGCGAGCTGCCGGCCGCGGTGGTGGGGAGGTCGTCGGAGGCGTAGGCCAGCGCACAGGCCTGGACCACGGGATCGTCGCCCAGCGGTCCGACCATCCGCAGCCATGCAGCGGTGCGCCCGACCTCCTGGCAGACCCCCCGCCTCTCCAACATCCCCCAGTCCTCGTTGGTGCCCCCACCGACTCCGCCCAGATCGGTGGACAGCGTCGACTCTTGCACGTCGGCCTGGTCCTCCCGGATCTGGAACGAACACGACAGGTTCAGGATCGCCCCCTCGGACTGGCGGGCGACGACACGCCGGGTCATGAACGAACGGCCGTTGCGGATCCGGTCGACCTCGTAGCGGATGGGTTCGTCGATCCTGCCGCCCCGGATGAAGTAGGCGTGCAGCGAGTGGACGTGACGGTCGGCATCCACCGTCGCCGCAGCCGCCCGCAGGCCCTGCGCCACCACCTGGCCGCCGTAGACGCGCCCCCACGGGTAGTCGGGGCTGACACCCACGAA
Source organism: Acidimicrobiia bacterium (assembly GCA_015658775.1). GTDB lineage: Bacteria > Actinomycetota > Acidimicrobiia > Acidimicrobiales > MedAcidi-G1 > UBA3125. Next base: position 5,629 of record DQOF01000100.1, read on the forward strand.
CACGTCGGGCCCGTGGGCCTCCAGCCCCATGAGGGTCGAGAAGTCGGGTACGTCGAAGCCCATCGACACTGTGGTCTCTCAGCCGTCCAGCGCCATGGCTGCGTGGAGCGCGATGCCGTGGACCAGGCCGTCCTCGTTCAGGCGCATCCGGTTCGAGTGGCACGGCGGTGCGGCCAGCGGATCGGAGACGTCGGCAGGGCAGACGCCGAGGAAGGCCAGGGCGCCCGGTACCTCCCGGAGCACATAGGAGAAGTCCTCGGCGCCCATCATGGGCGAGGCAAGGCTGATGTAGGACCGTTCGCCCAGCGTCGCCTCGCAGACGGCGCCGACCCGTCCGGCCTGGTCGGCGTCGTTGACCGTTACCGGGTACCCGGCCTCCAGGCGGACGTCGGCCGTGCAGCCGTGGGCGGCGGCGATCTGGACACAAGCCTGTCGGATGCCGTCGGTGACCACCGTCCGGCTCCGCTCGGACACGGCCCGGATGGTGCCCTCGAAGAAGGCCGTCTCGGGGATCACGTTGGTGGTCGTCCCCGCGGCTACATGGGTGATCGAGACCAGCGCGGGCTTGAACACGTCGACCTGGCGGGTGACCACGGTCTGGACTGCGCCGATCATGGCTGCCATGGCGGGTACAGGGTCCGTGCAGAGGTACGGGGTCGAGGCGTGACCGCCCCGCCCGGTGACCGTCACGTGGAACGTGTCGGCCGAGGCCAGGATCGGGCCCGGCCTGCAGGCGGCACGCCCGATCGGGATGTTCGGGGTGATGTGAAGAGCGAAGGCCCGGTCGACGCCGTCGAGGACCCCTTCGTCGATCATCACCCTGGCGCCGCCGCTGCCCTCCTCGCCGGGTTGGAACATGAACCGGACCCTGCCGGCCAGGTCGCCACGGCGATCGGCGAGCAGCCTGGCGGCACCGACGAGCATCGCCACGTGGGCATCGTGGCCACAGGCGTGGGCACGGCCGGCGACGGTCGAGCAGAAGTCATCGTCCGTGTCCTCGGTCATCGGCAGGGCGTCGGTGTCGGCCCTCAGCAGAACCGTCGGGCCGTCCGAGCCGCCGTCCAGGTCCGCCACCACCGATGTGATGCCGTCGCCGGTGCTGACGGTGAGCGGGAGACCGTCGAGGGCGTCCACGATCCGCTGCTGGGTCATGGGGTTGTCGAGCCCCAACTCGGGATGTCGGTGTATGTCCCTGCGGAGGCCGACCGCGTCATCGGCCACCGCTGAGGCTGCTTCCAGCAGATCGCGCATCACGCCATCATGGCCGAGTCGCGACCGACTCGTCGGACCAGGCGGCGCATTGGCAGACTGCACCCACGTCGCTGACGGGGGAGACCATGCGAGCAGTCGTGTTGGACGGCAAGGGCGGACCCGAGGTCCTGCAGTCGCGCCAGATCCCCGCGCCGGTGCCGGGACCAGCCGAGGTTCTGGTCGAGGTGGTCGCTACTGCGGTCAACCGGGCCGACCTGCTGCAGCGGATGGGGTTCTACCCGGGCCCGCCCATGGACCATGAGGTGCCCGGCCTGGAGTTCGCCGGCCGGGTCGTCGGGGTCGGCGGCACGGTGGGTCGGTGGTCCGTCGGCGACGAGGTCATGGGCATCGTCGGCGGTGGCGCCTACGCCGAGCAGTTGACCGTGCACGAGGACCAGGCGATGAGGGTGCCGGCCGGCATGTCGCTCGACGTGGCCGGCGCCCTGCCGGAGGTGTTCGTCACCGCATGGGACGCCCTCGTGCTGCAGGGTGGCCTGGGGCGTGGCGGCACCGCCCTTGTACATGCGGGCGCATCGGGGGTCGGAACGGCCGCCATCCAGATCTGCCGGGCGGTCGGCGCCGAGGTGGTGGTGACGGCCTCGGCTGCGAAGTGCGGGGCCTGTGAGGCCATCGGAGCGGTTGTGGCCGTCGACTACGCGTCGGACGACTGGGTGGTGGCGGTCGCAGAGCACACGGGTGGCCGCGGCGTGGACGTTGTGCTCGACGTCGTCGGTGGCGACTACCTGGACCGCAACGTGGACGCCCTGGCCGTCGGCGGCACGATCGTCCAGGTGGGGGTGATGGGTGGGGGCACCGCCACCTTCGGGCTCGGAAAGTTGCTGCCCAAGCGGGCGACGATCGTGGGGACGGTCCTGCGGGCCAGGTCCCTCGACGAGAAGATCGGGCTCAGCCGGGCCTTCGAGGCTTCAGTCGTTCCGCTGTTCGAAGACGGCTCACTCCGCGTGGTCATCGATCGGCGCTACCCCCTGGACGAGGTCGCCGCCGCCCACGTGTACATGGAGAGCAACGCGAACGTGGGAAAGATAGCGCTCGACGTCTGCCCGGATCCCGTGGGCTGACCACCCCCGGCTGACGGGCGCCCGATGTGTCAGGACCGGTCGCCTCAGCGCTGGTCGATGGACGGAACGTCGCGCTGGGCGTGTCCCGTGTAGACCTGCCGGGGCCTCGCGATGCGGGACCCCTGGGCCATCAACTCGTCCCAGTGGGCCAGCCAGCCGGGGGTGCGGCCGATGGCGAACAGCACGGTGAACATCTCGATCGGGAAGCCCATCGACTGGTAGATGAGGCCCGAGTAGAAGTCGACGTTCGGATAGAGGCTGCGGCTGATGAAGTAGTCGTCGGCCAGCGCCACCTCCTCCAGCTTCAGAGCCATGTCGAGCAGCGGGTTCGTGCCCGTGACGGCGAAGACCTTGTGGGCTACGTCCTTCAGGATGCGGGCCCGCGGGTCGTAGTTCTTGTAGACGCGGTGGCCGAATCCCATGAGCTTGTGGTCGCCTGCCTTGACGCCGGTGATGAAGTCGTCGACCTGGTCGTACGAACTGATGCCCTCGAGCATCCGCACGACGGCCTCGTTGGCTCCGCCGTGGCGGGGCCCGTAGAGGGCGGCGGCAGCCGACGCCAGCGTGACGTACGGGTCGGCGTGCGAGCTGCCGACGATCCTCGCCGCGGTTGTCGAGCAGTTCTGCTCGTGGTCCGCGTGGAGCACGAACAGCAAGTCCAGGGCATCCCGGAGGACGGGGTCGACCTCGTAGCCGCCCTCCCGTTGGCCGAACATCATCGACAGGAAGTTGCCGGTGTAGTCGAGGCCGTGGTCGGGTTGGACGTACGGGGTGCCGACACTGCGCCTGTAGGCGCTGGCGGCCAGGGTGGGCATCTTGGCGATGAGGCGGACCATCTGGGTGCGGCGACAGGTCGTATCCTCGACGTCCTTGCCGTCGGGCCAGAACGTGGACATGGCGGCGATACCCGCTATCAGCACCCCCATGGCGTGGGCGTCGTCGCGGAAGCCCTCGAGGATCCTCTTGTGGAAGTTCTCGTGGATGGGTGCGGCCTCGGCGATCTCGTCGCACCATGCGTCCAGTTGGTCTCTGGTCGGCAGCTCACCGAACACCACCAGGTATGCGACCTCCATGAATCCGGCCGTACCCGCCAACTGCTCGATGGGGTAGCCGCGGTAGCGCAACAGGCCGGCGCCGCCGTCGAGGTAGGTGATGGAGCTGCTGGCACCGGAGGTGGCGCTGAACGACGGGTCGTCGAACCAGATGCCCGGTAGCAGCGAGCTCCAGGCTCCGGCGTCGATCCCGCCGTCGACGATGGGGATCTCGATCGACTCGCCGGTCCGGTTGTCGGTGATCGTGATGCTCTCGCCCACGGCGGCCCTTCCCGATGTACTCGTCTCGCCAGGTCGTCTGCAGGTCGCGTGGCCTGCCTACAGGTTCGAATGTACCGGCGTGATCGTGGCGGTGCGAGGCCGGAATCCGACGAATAGCGACGAAAGTTCCGGTGTTCAGGCGGTAACGGGCGACTAAGGGGGCTACAGGGGGCTGTTGTCGTGGCGCCGTCGGGGAATTCTCTCCCTTTTCCCGATCAGCAGGTCGAGGGCCGCCGCCAACTCGGCACGCGTGTCGGCCGGGTCGATGACCCTGTCCACCGAGCCGCGTTCGGCTGCTATGTAGGGGTTCAGCAGCCGCTCCTCGTATGCGGACTCCAACTCGGCACGCTTCTCGGCGTCGGCCCCGCGGTGCAGGATCTCCACCGCCCCCTTGGCACCCATCACGGCGATCTCAGCCGTCGGCCACGCCAGCATCAGGTCGTTGCCCATGTACCGGGAGTCCATCACTATGTAGGCGCCGCCGTACGACTTGCGCAGCGTCAGGCACACCCGCGGCACAGTGGCCCGTGCATAGGCGAAGGCCAACTGTGCGCCGTAGCGGATCATTCCCCGCCATTCGAGGTCCTTGCCCGGGTAGAAGCCAGACGTGTCCACGAATGTCAGCAGGGGCAGGTTGAACGCATCGCAGAAGGCCACGAAGCGACCGCCCTTCTGGGAGGCCGGTATGTCGAGCGTGCCGGCCATCGACTGTGGCTGGTTCGCCACGATGCCCAAGGGACGCCCACCGATGGTGGCGAAGGCCGTCACCAGGTTGGTCGCCCAGGCCGACCTCGGCTCGAGCAGGTGGCCGTCGTCCACGACGCAGGCCACCACGTCGCGTACGTCGTAACTGCCTGTGGCCGTCGCCGGCATGAGGTCACCCGCCTCCGGTGTGGGCCGGTCGACCGGGTCGTTGCAGGGCCATGTGGGGGGTGCCATGTCGGTGTGGTCGGGGAGATACGACAGGAGCTCGCCTATGAGGTCCACGGCGTCCGCGCGGTCGGCGACGGTGAAGTGGGCGACACCCGATGTGCGGGCGTGCATGGCGGCTCCGCCGAGACCGTCGTTGGAGAGGTCCTCGCCCGTGAACTGGCGCACCATCTGGGGGCCGCTCACAAATGCGTAGGTGTCGTCGACCATGATGACGATGTCGGCCAGGCCTAGAAGGAGGGCCGGACCCGAGACGGTCGGGCCGGTGACGCAGAAGATCGTGGGCACGATTCCCGAGCAGGCGACGAACTGGCGGGCGGCGGTGCCCCAGCCGTGGACGGCACCCACGCCCTCGTCGATGGCCGCACCGCTGGAGGAGACGAAGCAGACGAGGGGAAGTCGCTGGTCGA
>DQOF01000104.1 GCA_015658775.1 Acidimicrobiia bacterium
ACGACCGCGACGGCGGCTTCCACCACGACCGCGACGGCGGCTTCCACCACGACCGCGACGGCGGCTTCCACCACGACCACGGTCGGTCAGACCGTGCCAAGGCGTACCCCCTCGGCCGAGGACCCCCTCAGGGTCATGATCGTCGGCGACAGCGTCACCTACGAGATCCAGCCTGGCCTCACCGCTGCGCTCGAGCACACGGGCCTGGTCACGTCCGCCAACCGCACCCAGGTCGGGTTCGGGCTGAGCCGGTGGCCCATCTATCCCTGGTGGGATGTCTGGGAGACATTCTTGGACGAGGTGCAGCCCGAGGCAGTGGTGATCCAGGCCGGAATCTGGGATGTCGCCGAGGTGTTCGCCGGCGAGCTGCGTAGGCCGGTACCGACCGATCCGGACTGGGACGAGCAGTTCACCTTCCTCATGGAGGTGGCCGTCGATGTGCTGTCCTCCGATGGGGCCATCGTCTACTGGCAGACGATGCTGCCGTCGACCTCACCCGGTCCCGGTGGGCGCCTGAACGACCTGGTGGCCGACCTCGCCGACAGGGACGACCGGGTGGTCATGGTCGACTTCACACCGGCCTTCACCCGCAACGGCGGTTACACGGGATTCGTCGAACGTGACGGCGTCGAGTGGCCGATCCGCAAGGTCGACGGAGTGCACCTCTGCCGGGAGGGGTCGGAGATCGCCGGACGTGTCACGGCCGAGGCCATCGCCACCGACTGGGGATTCGAGGTCGTGGACGGCTGGGAGGACGGAGCGTGGCGCGCCGACCCGCTGTTCGACGTGGATCCCTGCGATGACCCTGCGCCTCCGGGTAGTCCCTCGTGACGTAACTGCCCAACTAGGTTCGGGTCGATGACCAACCCGATGATCCACAGGCACCGCGACGTGCAGGGTGGTGCTGCACGTGCCGCCGTGTTCGGTGTGAGCGACGGCATCGTCTCCAACGTGGCCCTCATCCTCGGCATTGCCGGAGCGAGCACGGACCCGGCTTTCGTGAGGGTGGCCGGCGTGTCGGGTCTGCTGGCCGGCGCCGTGTCGATGGCGGCCGGCGAGTACATCTCGCTCAAGGCCCAGGCAGAGCTGGTAGAGCGGGAGCTGGAGATCGAGCGGACGTCCATAGCCGAGGACCTCGAGGGCGAGACCGCCGAATTGGCCGCCCTGTTCGTCCATCGGGGACTCACCGCCGAACATGCGGAGCGGGTGGCCGCCGAGCTGATGTCGGATCCCGAGGTGGCCCTCGAGATCCATGCCCGTGAGGAGCTCGGCGTCGATCCCAACCAGCTGGGTAACCCCGTGTCGGCTGCAGTCTCGAGCTTCTCGGCGTTCGCGCTGGGTGCGTTCGTGCCGCTCATCCCCTGGCTCCTGGGCGGAGGAGACGGAGCCATGTGGGCGTCGGCCGTCCTGGGGGTCACCGCGGCGGCTGTGGTCGGAGCCGTGCTGGCCCGCCTGACCGAACGATCGGTGCTGCGGACCGTGGCGCGTCAGGTGCTGGTGGCTGCAGGTGCGTGCACGGCCACCTACCTGATCGGCGGCATGCTCGGAGCATCGGTTACCTGATCCGGGGCGGCCTTCGTCAGGACTGGGGAGGGCTCACCGGGCTGCCCGTGGGAAAGCTCACCGGCATGTGCTTGATGCCGTTGATGAAGTTCGACCGCAGGAGCTGTACCTCACCGGCCGGCTGCACGTCGGGAATCCGACGACAGATCTCGTCGAACATCAGCCGCAGCTCCATGCGCGCCAGGTTCGCGCCCAGGCAGAAGTGTGCGCCACCGCCACCGAAGCCGATGTGGTGGTTGGGAGACCTGGTGATGTCGAACCTGTGTGGGTCCTCGAACTGCGTCTCGTCGCGGTTGGCCGAGACGTGCCACATGACGACCTTGTCGCCGGCGGTGATCTTCTGTCCACGCAATTCGGTGTCGGCCGAGGCCGTGCGACGGAAGTGGTGGACGGGCGTGGAATAGCGGACTATCTCGTCGACAGCGGTGTCCATGAGCCCTGCCGGGTCGGCCTTCAGCATGTCGAACTGGTCGGGGTTGGCCATCAACTCCAACATTCCGTGTGAGATGGCGTTACGGGTCGTCTCGCTTCCAGCCACCGACAACAGCAGCATGAAGGCGTCGAACTCGAACTCCGAGAGACGCGTCACCTCGCCGTCGTCGTCGATGATCTCGGCATTGATCAGGATCGTCACGATGTCGTCCCGCGGTGAATCCCGCCGCTCGGCGGCGAGCGTGTTCGAGTAGGCGTAGAGCTCGACTGCCGCCCGGGCATTGTCATCGGACGCGTACTCGGGGTCGTCGATGCCGATCATCTGGTTGGCCCACTCGAAGATCCTGAAGCGGTCCTCCTGGGGAACGCCCATGATCTCAGCGATCGCCTGGAGGGGCAGCTCGGCGGCGATGTCGACGACGAAGTCGCACTCGCCGCGTTCGATCACGTTGTCGACGATCGTGACCGCCCGCCGCCGGAGGTGCTGTTCGATGATCCCGATCATCCGCGGGGTGAAGCCCTTGTTGACCAGGCGTCGGTAGCGGGTGTGCCTGGGCGGGTCGGTCATGATCATCACGGCGCCCCGCAGGTCCATGCTCTCCGAACCATCGACCCGGTCCATGTCGAAGATGGAGATTCCGCCGAGTTCCGAGGAGAACAACTCTGGCTGGCGGTTCACCTCGACCAGGTCGTCGTAGCGGGTGATGTTCCAGAACCCCGGGCCGCCCGGCTCCTCGTGCCAGAACACGGGAGCTTCGCGCCGTAGGACCTCGAACATCTCATGGTGCTCCTGGGCGACGAAGCGGTCCGGATCCAGCAGGTCGATGTCGATGAGTTGCATGTGTCTCTGGATTCGCTCGTGGACGTCGGACCTGATCGTAGAGGGCTTACGCCCCCCGAATCCCAGCGGGACTGCCTGTTGACGGTTCCCCTGCCCGTGACGCCCCATCCGTCACGCCGAAGGCGGGTCCTCCAGGTGTTCCAGGTCTGGTTCCACGTAGATCGGCCGGGCTGCCGGCACGACCCGGCGGACCTCGGCCTCTACGGAGTCGATGGCCACAGCCACGCCAGCCGTGTCGAGGCCCGGGTCGAACGCCACCTTGGCGCCTACCAGGATCTGGTCGGGCCCCAGGTGCTGGGTGCGAAGGTGGATGAGCCGGTCGACGGCGGGCACCGACTCGATGGCCATCCGGATCGCCTCTAGGTCGGCGTCGTCGGCCGACTCGCCGATGAGCAGGCTCTGCATCTCGCGGGCCAGGACGATGGCGATCACGCCCAACAGGAGACCGATGGCCAGGGTGCCGACACCGTCCCAGCGGGGGTCGCCGGTGGTCTCGGCGAGGCCCACGGCCGTGAGCGCGAACAGCAGACCCACCAGCGCACCGATGTCCTCGAGAAGGACCACCGGCAGTTCGGGCTGTTTGGAGTCCACGATGAAGCGCCGCCACGAGGAGTCGCCCCGGTAGCGGTTCGCCTCGACCACGGCCGTCCGCAGCGACCACATCTCGAGCAGGACGCCCACCAGGAGGATGCCGATGGCCCACCCCACGTTGTCGATCTCGTGGGGATGCCGGACCTTGGAGATGCCCTCGTAGACGGCGAACACCGCGCCGGCCGAGAACAGCACCAGGGCGACGACGAACGACCAGAAGTAGCGCTCGCGTCCGTAGCCGAAGGGGTGTGCCGCCGATGCCGGGCGTCTCGCCCGTCGGGCCCCCAGCAGCAGTAGCGCCTGGTTGGCCGAGTCGGTGGCCGAATGGATGCTCTCGGCCAGCATCGACGCCGAGCGGGTCACCAGGAAGCCGACGAACTTGGCTACGGCGAGTCCGAGGTTGGCCGCCAGGGCGGTGACCACGGCCCTGGTGCCGCTGGTGGCCATGCTGAACTCCTGTCGACTAGAGGGTCTGACCGGCCGAAGCGTAGTGTCAGGTCCGCCCACCGGTAACGACGTCTGTTGCGCAGTCCTCAGGAGGAACATGACCATGGCGACGGTGTTCGAGAGCCTCGACGAGCTGCCGGGTGCGGTCGGTACCCACCTCGGGTACAGCGACTGGCTGACGATCGACCAGGAGAGAATCGACCTGTTTGCTGAGGCCACCGGCGATCACCAGTGGATCCATGTCGATGCCGAGAGGGCCGCCCTGGGCCCGTTCGGTTCGACGATCGCCCACGGGTACCTGACCCTGTCGCTCACGAGCATGTTCCTGCCCGCGCTCATCGAGGTCCGGGGAATCTCGATGGGGATCAACTACGGCACAGACAAGGTGCGCTTTCCGGCGCCCGTGCCGGTCGGCTCGAGGGTCCGCGCCGGAGCCGAGCTGGTCGACGTGGCCGCGGTGGTCGGCGGCTTCCAGACGGTGATCAGGATCACCATGGAGATGGACGGCAGCGAACGGCCGGCGTGTGTGGTCGAGAGCGTCAGCCGGTTCCTGCGTTGACCGGCTCCGCGGCGGCCCCTCCAGCGGCCGCCCGGCCCCGACCCCGGTAGCCTCGCCGCGTGGCAAAGCGCAGGCATCGCACCAGGACGTTCGCCGAGCGGTCGGATCCGCCGATCCGGGCAGGGCTTCTCAGCCCGACACGGACGGTCCCACCCTCGATCCCGCGCCCCCCGTACGCCCTCACGGGCGACCCGGGCCCGTCAGTGTCGTCGAACGTCCGAACGCCGGACGAGATACAGCGCATACGGCGTGCCGGTCAGGCGGCCGCAGAGATTCTCATGGAGGTCGGACCCCGGGTCGAACCGGGCGTCACCACCGACCGGCTGGACGAGATCGTGCACGATGCGACGATCGCGCGCGGTGGCTACCCGAGCCCGCTGAACTACAGGGGGTACCCGAAGTCGGTGTGCACGTCGGTGAACGAGGTCATCTGCCACGGCATTCCCGACAGCCGACCGTTGGCCGAGGGAGACATCGTGAACATCGACGTCACCATCTACCTGGACGGCGTGCACGGTGACACCTCGGTGACCCTGCCGGTCGGCGGCATAGCGGACCACGACAGGTTGCTGATCCAGCAGACGCTCGTGGCCATGAACGAGGGGATCGGCGCCGCGGGACCCGGGCGGCCGGTACACGCAATCGGCCGGGCCATAGAGAGGCATGCCCGCAGGCACGGCCTGGGCGTGGTGCGCGAGTTCATAGGGCACGGAATAGGCACCGAGTTCCACAGTGGCCTGCAGATTCCCCACTACCACGACCCACGGGCCAACACCATCCTGAGGCCCGGGATGACGTTCACGGTCGAGCCGATGCTGACCCTCGGCGCCCCGGCATGTGCCATGTGGGACGACGACTGGACAGCCGTGACACAGGATGGCCGCAGGACCGCCCAGTTCGAGCACACGGTCCTGGTCACCGACGACGGCATCGAAGTGCTGACCGTCACCGCCGACGGCACGGTGCCCGCCGAGGCGTTGGCGTTGACCGCCCCCGGCTGAACGGGTCCAGGTACACAGAGCCCGGGTCGGTCCGGAGCTGCAGCACGGCTAACGCCAGGTGGCCGAGCCTGGGGGAGCCAGCGCCACCCATGTCCGACCCGGAGCCAGGTGGATCGGCCCACCGTCGGTCGTGAGCGTCGCCGGTTGCGACGGGTCCGGGCGGCTCCACTCCCCACGGACCAGGTTGCCCCTAGTGAACACCCATGCCTCTCCCGAGCCGGTGGTGATCGCCTCCGGGGACCTAGAATCGGCTGCGCTGGTGCCGTACCTGGTGAACTGCACGACCACGTTCGCTGGTGCCACGCGTACTCCGTCGCTGTCCGTGTGGGCGGCGCCGTTGTGGGTGCGCTGCCAACCCGAACCGGTCCACTCGTAGTCGATCTCAGCCCGCCCGAAGTCGATGAACACGCCCTTGACTGGCTCGGCCGACGGGTGCAGCGGCTGATCGGTGAACGCGAACGTGAACGGTGCCGGCGGGATCACCGTGCGCTCCGGATGTAGTGCCCAGAGCCGGTCTGTCGACGTGTAGAGGTTGTGGGGCGCCCGTCGGTCGCCCGACCGCCAGAACAGGGCGGGCGCGGCGTCACGGCCCACGTCCACCAGGGACGAGCCGTCGACCGCCACCTGCGTGCCCCTGTTGGCGCCGGAGTATGCGAACAGCGGGTTGTCGAACCCCTCGAGTAGGAGAGGGTCGGAGGTGCGCGCCGAGCGGACCGGGCCCACCGCAGGTGCACCCGTCGTCTGGAATATGGCGATCAGGCGGGTAAGCCCCGCCTCGACCACCTCCTCGTAGACGACGTCGGCCTGGTTGACGCCGGACTGGGGGTGCGCCCTGCTCACGTTGTCGATCTTCACCGCCAGGGCCGGG
>DQOF01000055.1 GCA_015658775.1 Acidimicrobiia bacterium
CCCTGGCCCGCCCGACCCGCACCACCACCAGGACCTCGCCGCCGTCCCGGGTGAAGGACATGAGTTGGGCGCCGTTGGGCGCCGCGAACTCCCGTGCGACCGTTCGGCCGTCACCACGCTCAGTCACCGCCGCCAGCGCAGCAGCGTCGGCAGCGGCCGTGGCCCTGGCCCGCGCCACCGCCACCGCCCCAAGCTCAGCGACCAGCACCGCCAGGCCGGCGCCCAGGGCGATGAGAAGCAGTACCAGGGGCAGGATCTGGCCCCTGTCGTCCCGTCTGCTCCGATACGACATGGCCAGCTCCCCTGCTGGTCGTCGGGGTCGGAAAGCTTCCGGCACCGGGCCCGGGGGAGGCGGCCTGGAGGGGAAGTCGCGGCGGCGCCGGGCCGCCACCGACCGGTCAGGCCGGGTCGTCGTCCTGTGCGGGCACCGGTGACACTGCCGCCACCTCGTTGCCCTCGCCCGGCGACATCACCCTCACACCGGTGGCATCACGGCCCTGCAACGAGATCTCCGAGGCCGGCATCCTGATGATCATGCCGCTTGTCGTCACCGCGAAGACGTCGTCGGTCTCATCAACGACCAGCGCTCCAGCCACGAGGCCCCGCTCACCGGTGGTACGTATGCCCCGCACGCCCAAGCCGCCACGACCCCTGCGGGTGAACTCATCGACCGGTGTGCGCTTGCCGTAGCCCTTCATGGTCAGGTGTAGCAGCGCCGCACCCGGCCGGACGACGGCACAGGAGACCAGTTCGTCGTCGCCGCGGAACCCCATCCCCCGTACTCCCGCCGTGCCACGCCCCATCGAGCGGACCGCCTTCTCGCTGATGCGGAGCGTCTGTCCCGAACGCGACACGAGGAACACGTCGTCGTCACCGCCCGTCGGAACGACGGCGACCAGCTCGTCACCGTCGTTCAGCTTCACGGCGATGAGGCCCGCCTTCAGGGAGGAGTCGTAGGCGGTGAACAGGGTCTTCTTCACCCGACCCGACCGGGTAGCGAAGAACAGGTACCGGTGCGTCTCGTAGTCGCGGGTGTCGATGACCGCCCGGATGCTCTCGTCGGGCTGCAACGGCAACAGGTTGACGACGGATGTCCCCCTGGCGGTGCGGCTGGTCATCGGCACCTCGTGGGCCTTCAGGCGGTAGACCCGTCCGCGGGTGGAGAAGAACAACAGGTAGGCGTGGGCCGTTGTGTGGATGAGGTGCGCCACGGCGTCCTCGTCCTTCAGCCTGGCGCCGGTCACCCCTTTGCCGCCACGGCCCTGGGTGCGGAACTCTGAGGTGGACATGGTCTTCACATAGCCCGAGGTGCTCATGGCGAACACCATTTCCTCGTCGTCGATCAGGTCCTCGATGTCGAGGTCACCCGGGTCGTGGACGATCTGGGTGCGCCGCGGCTCGGCGAACCGCTCGCGGACGTCGCGCAGCTCGTCCTTGACCACCTCGAGGAGACAGCCCTCGTCGGCCAGCACCCCCCGGAGTTCGGTGATGACCACCGCCAACTCCGCCAGGCGTTCGTCGAGGTTGGAGATGCCCAGCCGTGTGAGGCGGACCAGTTGCATGTCAAGGATGTGGTTGGCCTGGATCTCGCTGAACCCGAACGCCTGGTCCATGAGCCCCCGGCGTGCGGTGGCCCGGTCGGCGGACCCGCGTATGAGGCTGATCACGCCATCGATGATCCCGAGGGCCTTGATGAGGCCCTCGGTTATGTGCGCCTCGGCGACAGCCTTGGCGAGCCGGTGCTCGGACCGGCGCCGGACGACGACGACCTGATGGTCTATGTAGGCCTGCAACATGTCGCGCAGGTTCAAGGTCCGTGGGACACCGTCGACCAGGGCCACGGCGTTCACCGAGAAGGTCGTCTGCAGCGGGGTGCGCTTGAAGAGGTTGTTCAGGATCACCAGCGCTGCGGCATCCCGCTTCAGGGTGACGACGATGCGGGTCAGGCCCTGAGACGACTCGTCGTTGATGTCGGCGATGCCGTCGATCTCCTTGGAGTCCACGAGATCGCGGATCTTGGACATGATCTGGTTGGGGCTGGCCTGGTAGGGCAGCTCGCTAATCACGATCCGGCTGTTCCCGGGTCCCTCCTCGATCTCGGTGAGGGCCCGCATGCGGATGGTGCCACGACCGGTCCGGTAGGCGTCCCTGGCGCCACTACGCCCCAGAATCAGGGCGCCGGTGGGGAAGTCGGGTCCCGGCAGGTGCTCCATCAGGTCGTCTGACGTGGAATCGGGATTGTCGATCAGGCGCACGGTTGCTTCGATGACCTCGCCCAGGTTGTGGGCAGGGATGTTGGTGGCCATCCCGACGGCGATGCCCTGGCTGCCGTTCACTAGGAGGTTGGGGAACCGGGCCGGCAGGACCACGGGTTCGGTGAACTCACCGGAGTAGTTCTCTGTGAAGTCGACCGTGTCCTCGTCGATTCCGGCCAGCAACGAGAGGGCTATCGGCTCGAGGCGGCACTCGGTGTAGCGCGCCGCCGCAGGTGAGTCGTCGGGCGAATAGCCGAAGTTCCCCTTGGGGTGTACCAGAAGGTGGCGGAGGCTGAAGTCCTGTCCCATCCGGACCAGGGCGTCATAGATCGCCTGGTCACCATGTGGGTGGTACTTGCCCATGACCTCGCCGGTGACCCGGGCGCACTTCATCGTCGGACGGTCGGGCCTGGCCCCCAGGTCGTACATTCCCCAGAGAATCCGTCGATGGACCGGCTTCAGGCCGTCGCGGGCGTCGGGCAGGGCCCTCGCCACGATGACCGACATGGCGTAGTCCAGGAACGACCGTTCCATCTCCTCCTGAATCTCGATCGGTTGGATCGAGCCCATGACGGCTTCCGCGTCGACCAGGCCGTTGCCGTCGGCGGTGTCGGACCCGGTGGGGGCAGCGATGTCGGGTTCGTCGGTGGGTGTGTCGCTCATCAGATGTCCAGGAACCGCACATCGCGGGCATTGGTCTGTATGAACTTCTTGCGGCTCTCGACGTTCTCACCCATGAGGACCGAGAACACCTCGTCGGCGATCAGGCCCATCTCGACCGACACCTGGAGCAGGCTTCGTCGGGCGGGGTCCATGGTCGTCTCGCGCAGTTCGTCGAAGTCCATCTCGCCCAGGCCCTTAAGGCGCTGGAACTCGCGTTTGTGCCCGGGATAGTCGGCGAGGAACACGTCCTTGGCATGGTCGTCCTTGAGATAGACCTTCTCGCGGCCCACCACGGTCGAGTACAGCGGCGGTTGGGCGATGTAGACGTGCCCGGCATCGACCAGCGGCCGCATCTGGCGGAAGAAGAAGGTCAGCAGCAGGGTCCGGATGTGGCTTCCGTCGACGTCGGCGTCGCAGAGCAGGATGACCTTGTGGTAGCGGATCCTGTCGACGTCGAAGTCGTCTCCGAAACCTCCTCCGATCGCCTGGATGAGAGTCTGGATCTCGGTGTTCTTGAGCATCCGATCGGGACGGGCCCGTTCCACGTTCAGGATCTTCCCCCGGATGGGCAGGATCGCCATCGTGCGGGGATCGCGGGCCTGAACGGCTGAACCGCCTGCCGAGTCACCCTCGACGATGAACAGTTCCGACTCGCGCGGGTCCCGGGACGAGCAGTCCTTCAACTTGTCGGGCATGCCCGCACCGTCGAGGGCCGACTTGCGCCTAGCTGACCGGCGGGAGTCCTGGGCGGCTATCCGGGCGCGTTGCGCGCTTATTGCCTTCTGGGAGATCCGCTTCGCCTCGGAGGGGTTCTCCTCGAGCCAGTCGGCCAACTTCTCGTTGGTGGTCTTCTGGACAAGCGACCGGATGTCGACGTTGCCCAGCTTCGACTTGGTCTGGCCTTCGAATTGCGGATCGGCCAGCCGAACGCTGATGATGGCGGTCAACCCCTCCCGGATGTCCTCGCCGGTGAGGTTGTCGTCATTGTCCCTCAGCAGGCCGCGCCTCTTCACATACCGGTTGACCACGCCGGTGAGGGCACTCCTGAATCCCTCTTCGTGCATCCCGCCCTCGATGGTGTTGATGCCGTTGGCGAACGAGTGCAGCCCGTCGGTGTTGAAGCCGGTGTTCCACTGGAAGGCGACCTCCACCTCGTAGCCGTCCTCCTGCTGTTCGAAGTACCCCACCAGGGAGAACAACGACTCCTTGGCGGCGTTGACGTGTTCCACGAAGTCGCGGATACCGCCCTCGTAGCAGAAGCTGGTCTCCTCGGCCGGCTCGCCATCGGGTACCCGTTCGTCACGCAGCCTGATCTCGAGGCCACGGTTCAAGAAGGCCATCATCTGGAAGCGCTCGACCAGGGTCTGTGCCCTGAAGTGGGTCTCGTCGAATATCTCGTGATCAGGCCAGAAGCGGACCGTGGTCCCCGTGTGCCCGTCCGGGGAGGGGCCGATGTCGCCCAGGCGGGTGTTGAGGGTTCCACCGTCTGTGAAGTCCATGTAGTGGCGTCGACCACTCCTGTGTATCTCCACCTCGACGCGGCTGGAGAGCGCGTTCACGACCGAGATGCCGACACCGTGGAGACCCCCGGAGACCTTGTAGCCGTCGCCACCGAACTTGCCGCCTGCGTGCAGCACGGTCATCACTACCTCGGCAGCCGTGAGGTCCGGATACTGGTGGTGTCGATCGACCGGAATGCCGCGACCGTTGTCGGTGACCTGGCATCCGCCATCGGCCAGCAGGGTCACCTCGACCAGGGAGCAGTGGCCGGCCATCGCCTCGTCGACGGAGTTGTCGACGGCCTCCCACACCAAGTGGTGGAGGCCCGTCGGCCCGGTCGAACCTATGTACATCCCGGGGCGCTTCCGGACCGCCTCGAGGTCTTCCAGAACGGTAATGTCAGCAGCGTTGTACGAGGTTTCGGCGCTAGTCATCTGGAACACTCCGGACGCATATTGAAGGCGTGGGGAAGCAGCGCCTGATCCGTGCTGCGGATTGGATAAAACCGCAGGTCAGAGGGCAAGATCACTACTCCCACAGCCTACCAGCATGCGGGTCCCGGGAGACGGCCATCGGTGGGGGGTACGGGAGTACCGCCGGAGCCCGTTTGAGGGGCCCTGTGGGGGTCCGTGAGGGTGTCTGATCAGGGTGTGGACCGAGAGGCCACCCTGACCCTCACCGCTGTGATCCGACCTGGCCCCACGAGGGCCGCGATCCTCTCGAGCA
>DQOF01000008.1 GCA_015658775.1 Acidimicrobiia bacterium
CCACCGCCGAGTGCCGACGAGGAGGTCTGGCGTTATTCCCGTATAGGCGACCTCCATATGGACCGGTACCGGCCGCTTTCCGGACAGCCGGCGGTTGAACTCGGTGTGGCGGTCGACCTGGCGTCATTCGGAGAGCGGGCTGCCACCATCGAGCTCCACAACGGATGGCTGGTCTCCGCAACGCTTTCCGACGAGTCCCGGGCGCTGGGGGCCACCGCCGGTCGGATCGGTGACCTTGCCGACGGTGCCGACCACTTCGGCGCTGCCCAGGACCAGCCCGTGGACCTTTTCGACCACCTGAACCGCGCGTTCGGCCCTGAACCCGTTGCGGTTGTCGTGCCCGACGGGGTTCGCCTGGAGGCTCCGGTCGTTGTCGTCGTGCACACAGATTCCGACGGTGCGGCCGTGTTCCCCCGACTGATGGTGCACTGCGGCGCAGACGCCGCGGTCACGGTCGTGGAACTGCACACCTCGGCCGACGTCGGGTCGCTGGTCGTGCCGGTATTGGAGGCCACCGTCGGCCGGGACGGCCGGCTACGGCACGCCCTGGTGCAGGACGTCGGCAGGCGTGTCTGGCAGCTCTGCCATCAGACGTTCCAGGTGGGTCAGAGCGGCTCCGTGGAATCGTTCGTAGTGGGGCTCGGAGGTGACTACGCCAGGACCCGGACCGACTGCCGACTGGTCGGAAGGGGCGCCGAGGCACGACTGACAGCGGCCTACTTCGGCGAAGGCGACCAGACCCTCGACTTCCGCACGTTCCAGGACCATGCGGCGCCCGACACGACGAGCGAGCTGCTGTTCAAGGGAGCCGTGGCCGGCAGGTCGCATTCCGTGTACTCAGGCCTGATCCGGGTACGGCCCGAGGGTGTCCGCACCCGCGCCCGCCAGACGAACCGCAACATCAAGCTGTCGCCCGAGGCCTGGGCCCAGAGCGTGCCAAACTTGGAGATCGAGACCGACGACGTGGTCTGCAGCCACGCCTCCACCGTGTCGCCCGTCGACGAGGACCAGCGGTTCTACCTGGAGAGCCGGGGCGTGCCCACGCCGGTAGCAGAGAGGCTGCTCGTGGAGGGCTTCTTCGCGGACGTGATCGACGCCGCCCCGGTCCCTGCTGTCGCCGATCTCCTTCGTGTTGCGCTGGTCGACAGGCTCGACAGGCGCTTCGAGGAGTCCCCGGTCGGAGGGAAGGGATGAGCACGATCAGGCTGTGCGCGCTCGCCGACCTGCCCGACGGCATGGTCATGCAGGTCGAGTGCGATGGCACCCCCGTGGCGTTGGCCAGGATCGGCGACAGGGTGTTCGCCATCGGCGACACCTGCAGCCATGCCGAGGTCTCCCTGTCCGAAGGTGAGATCGACGTCGAGGAGTGCGCCCTGGAGTGCTGGAGGCATGGCAGCCTGTTCTCCCTCGAGACGGGCGAGGCCCTGACAATGCCGGCTGTCAGACCGGTGCCTGTATACAGCGTCCGGATCGACGGAGCCGACGTGGTGATGGACTCCTGATGGCCGATCCGGCGACCGAGAGGGTGCTTCGAATCGAGGGCCTCTGCGCCCGGGTGGCCGACATCGACATCCTGACCGGCATCGACCTGGAGGTGCGCCCCGGTGAGGTGCATGCCGTCATGGGCCCGAACGGCTCGGGAAAGTCCACGCTCGCCCACGTTCTCATGGGCCGACCCGGGTACGAGGTGACCGCAGGGTCCATCAGCCTCGACGGCGTCGACCTTCTGGAACTGGAGCCATGGGAGCGTGCCCAGGCGGGCCTGTTCCTGGCCATGCAGCATCCGACCGAGGTACACGGCGTAGGTCTGGAGTCGATGCTCGTCGAGGCGGCACGCGCCGGCGGTCGCGACACGGACTCGGTACGCGCTGCGATGCTCGTCGAGGCGGCACGCATCGGCTTCGACGAGAAGCTCCTGGACCGACACGTCAACGCCGACCTCTCGGGCGGGGAGAAGAAGCGGAATGAGACCCTTCAACTGGCTGTGATCGGCCCCCGCTACGCGGTGCTCGACGAGATCGACTCGGGTCTGGACGTGGACGCCCTCGCCGCCGTGTCCCGCAGGGTGCAGGACGCCACCCGGGAGAGCGGCCTGGGGGTGCTCGCCATCACCCACTTCAGCCGCCTGCTCGAGGTGCTCGAGGCCGACACCGTGCACGTGCTCTACGGGGGCCGGATCCGGTTGACGGGTGGCCCCGAGTTGTCCGAGCGCCTCGAGGCCGAGGGCTACGCGGGGGTGCTAGGTGAGACGCCCGAGCCGGCTCCGGCACCCTCCGGCGCCGGGTTCGGCGACGACCCCTTCACCGATCCACTGGGCTGAGGACGCTCCACCGATGCTCTCCGACTGCACCCTCCTCGACGACGAGGCAGTGGCCGGGTTGGCCGCCGGGTTGCCGGCGTGGACGTGTGATGGAAGCCGTCTCACGCGGGAGTTCGTGTTCGCTGACTTCAACGAGGCCTTCGCCTTCATGACCCGGGTGGCTGTTGTGGCAGAGGAACTGGGCCACCATCCCGACTGGTCCAACTCGTGGAACACGGTGGCTATGACGGTCACGACGCACAGCGCAGGCGGCCTCACCGGCCTGGATGTCGCCTTCGTCGGGGCGGTCGACGACCTGCTGCGTTGAGTTCCCGGGTTGGTCCGGCGGCCGGCCCGGCCCCGCGATCAGGTCGGTCCGGCGGTCAGGCGCTGATCTCGTCCAGACCATGGTCGAATGTGTTCCAGGCGAGCGTGGCGCACTTGATTCGCACGGGGAATTTGACGACGCCCCTGAGGGCCTCCAGGTCTCCCAGGCTGATCGGCTCCTCGCCGTCGGTCACCCCGGTCGGCGGGGCGCCGTCCAGGTCGCCTTCGTGGATCGACATCATGGCCTTGAATGCCTTCAGCACCCTGCGGGCCTCGTCGACCGTCCGGCCCAGTACCGCGGTCGTCATCATCGACGCCGATGACTGGCTGATGGAGCAGCCCTGGCCGCCGATCCGGATCTCGGAGATGGTGTCGCCGTCTAACTCGAGGTAAACCCTGATCTCGTCGCCGCAGAGCGGGTTGAAGCCCTCGGTCATGTTGGCGGGGGGCGTGTCGAGCTCACCCCGGTTGCGGGGGCTCCGGTAGTGGTCGAGGATTATCTCGCGGTAGAGGTCCTCCAGTCCTGCCACGGTCGCTCCTGGTCTCGGTTCAGGCCGGCTGGTGGGCGAAGAAGTCGCCCGCCTCGGTCAGCGCCTCGGAGAGGGCGTCGATGTCGGATTCGTCGTTGTAAACGTACAGCGAGGCGCGGGTGGTGGCGCCGACACCGAGGAGCCGCATGAGGGGCTTGGCGCAGTGGTGGCCGGCCCGGACGCAGACGCCCCTCTGGTCGAGCACCTGGCTCAGGTCGTGGGGGTGGATGTCGCGGTAGCACATGGAGAGCACACCACCCCGGTCTGCGACGGCGGAGGGTCCGTGTACCAGGAGGTCGTCGCCGTGGCGGTCGGCGAGGGTACGAAGGGCGTAGTCGGTCAGGGCCATCTCGTGGGCCCTCACAGAATCCATGCCTATGGAGTCCAGGTAGTCGACGGCGGCGCCGAGGCCGATGATCTGGGCGATCGGCGGGGTGCCGGCCTCGAACTTCCAGGGCAGCTCGTTGGGGGTGAAGCCCTCCATGGTGACGTCCAGGATCATCTCGCCACCCCCCATGAACGGTGGCATGGCCTCCAGCAGTTCGGAGCGCCCCCAGAGGACACCGATGCCGGTTGGTCCGCACATCTTGTGGCCCGTGAAGGCGACGAAGTCGCAGTCCCATTCGGTGACGTTGGTGGGCAGGTGGGGAACCGACTGACTGGCGTCGACCAGGCAGAGGGCGCCGACGGCATGTGCGGCGTCGGCCAACTCGCGTACGGGGGTGAGTGTGCCGAGCACTTTCGAGGCCGATGAGAGGGCGACCAGGCGCACACCCTCGAGCAGGCTGTCGAGGTCGTGCAGGTCGAGCCGGCCGTCGTCCGTGAGCGGGATCCACCGGACCTCCACCCCACGCTCGGCAGCAAGTTGGTGCCAGGGCACGATGTTGGCGTGGTGTTCGAGGCCGGTGATGAGCACGACGTCGCCCTCGGACAGGTTGGCCCGGCCCCACGAGTGGGCCACCAGGTTTATGGCCTCGGTGGCGTTCTTCGTGAAGATGATCTCGCTCGACGAAGGCGCCGCGATGAACCGCTGCACCTTCGCCCTCGCCTGTTCCATCGCCGAGGTGGCCAGCTCGGCGATGTGGTACGCACCGCGGTGGACGTTGGCGTTGATCTCGTGGTAGTAGGCGTCGATGACCTTGAGCACCTGTCGGGGCTTCTGGGAGGTGGCGCCGGAGTCGAGGTAGACGATGGGCGAGCCGTTGACCTCGCGCTGCAGCAGCGGGAAGTCGGCCTTGACGGCGGCCGCGTCGAGGGGGGTTGTCGTCTGGCTCGAGGATGCGCTCATCGGAACGACCCGTATCCCTCGCTGTCGAGGCGCTCGGCTGTCTCGACCCCACCGCATTCGACTATCCGTCCGTCGATGAGGATGTGGACGACATCGGGTCGGAGGTGGTTGAGCAACCGCTGGTAGTGGGTGATCGTCAGCACGCCGAGCTCGGGGCGGTCCCGGCGCACCTCGGCCACGCCGTTCGCCACGACCTCGAGGGCGTCGATGTCGAGGCCCGAGTCGGTCTCGTCCAGGATTGCCACCTCGGGCTCCAGGATGGCCATCTGGAGAATCTCGTTGCGCTTCTTCTCGCCCCCGGAGAACCCTTCGTTGACATACCGGTCGGCGAAGGACGGATCCATGCCGAGGCGCTCCATCCACTCCATGATCGACAACCGCAACTCGAGCACGGAGAGGTCGATGCCCTTGCGTGCGGACAGGGACTGGCGGAGGAAGTTGATCACAGACACGCCGGCGATCTCGAGCGGGTACTGGAAGGCCAGGAAGATGCCGGCCTTGCCACGCACGTCGGTCGACCAGTCGGTTATGTCGTCGCCGCGGAAGCGGATCCTCCCCTTCGTGACCAGGTACTCGGGGCTGCCCAGTAGCACGGCGGCGAGCGTCGACTTGCCGGAACCGTTGGGTCCCATGAGGGCGTGCAGCTCGCCGTGTCCGATCACGAGGTCGACGCCCCGGAGTATGGGCGTGCCGTCGAGAGTCGTGGCGTGGAGGCCTTCGACCTCGAACAGGGGAGAGGTGAATCCGGTGTTCACGGTTCCGAGTCTAAGAACCTGGCCTGATTAACACTATCCCCATAGGAGAAATACCCGTGGGGGGAACCGGCCCACCTGCAGGGGTGGGCTACCAGCCCCTGGCCACCCACTCGTCGAGGCTGGGCTGCTCGGCACCGATGGTCGTGTCGTCGCCGTGGCCGGGCATCACGATGGTGTCGGCGTCGAGGGAAGCGAACAGCCTGCGGTCTATCGACTCGATGATCTGCTCGAAGTCGCCACCCTCCATGCTCGTGGCACCCGGCCCGCCCGGGAAGAGGGTGTCCCCCGAGAACACGATCGGAGACCCCTCCAGCCTGAAGCAGATCGAGCCCGGCGTGTGGCCCGGCGTGCAGATCGTGTGGAGACGCAGCCGACCCACCTGGATCACAGCGTCGTCCTCGAGGAGGTAGTCGTAGCTGGGGAGCATGGCGGCGTCGGCGGCCGTGACGCCGACCAGGTAACCGGCGTCCCGCACGGCCGGAACGGCCTGTATGTGGTCCCAGTGGCCGTGCGTCTCGAGAACCGTGCGCACGTCGAGCGCACGACACAGTTCGAGCAGCTTCTCGTGCTCATTGGCCGCGTCCAGGAGCACCGACTCGCCGGTCCGCCGGCAACGCAGCACGAAGACGTTGTTCTCGAAGGGGCCCACGACGAGCTTGTGGATCTCGGCATCGGTGTCGCTGTAGTGGAGTGTGGCGCTCATGTGCGCATTCTGGCCGATGGAGCCGTGGTCCGGGTAGACGTGGGTGAAACGGGGCAGAGGTGCAGGTCTGCGGGCCGGATGTGGCTGCACGGCCGGTCGGCTGGTAGAACGACACCGCCGGTGAACCGCAGAGTCAAGGAGCGCGTCAGGTGAACTTCACCTTCAGTGAGGAACAGGAGCAGTTGCGGGAGTTCGTACGCCAGTTCCTCGAGAAATACTCGCCCGAGACCACGGTCAGAGAGTTGATGGAGACAGAGTCGGGTAACGACCCCGATACCTGGGCCATGATGGCCGACCAGTTGGGCCTGCAGAGTCTCATCATCCCCGAGGAGCACGGCGGGCAGGGCTTCGGCTACCTGGAACTCGTCGTGGTGCTGGAGGAGATGGGTAGGGCCCTGTTGTGCGCACCGTTCTTCTCGACGATCGTGCTGGCCGCCAACACGATCATCCATTCGGGTGACGACGCCGCCAAGTCCGAGATCCTGCCCGGAATAGCCAGCGGCGAGACCATCGCGACACTGGCGTTCACCGAGGAGAGCGGTCGCTGGGGCGAGGACGGAATCACCATGAGGGCAACGCCCGACGGCGACGCCTGGAGCCTCTCGGGCACGAAGATGTATGTGCTCGACGGCCACACGGCCAACCTCATCCTGGTCGCGGCCCTCACCGACGCCGGCGTCTCCCTGTTCAGGGTGGATGCCGACGACAGCGGCCTGACCCGCACCGCCCTGGCCACCATGGACATGACCCGCAAGCAGGCACGCCTCGAGTTCGACAACGTGGCAGCGACCATGATCGGTGAGGACGGCGGCGGCTGGCCGGTGTTGGAGAGGGTCCTGGACCTGGCCGCCGTGGCGTTGGCCGCAGAGCAGGTGGGTGGTGCCCAGATCTGCCTCGACACCGCTGTGCAGTACGCCAAGGACCGCGTGCAGTTCGGTCGCCCGATCGGCAGCTTCCAGGCCATCAAGCACAAGTGCGCCGACATGCTCCTCGAGGTCGAGTCGGCCAAGTCGGCCGCCTACTACGCGGCCTGGTGCGCTGCGGAGCTGAACGACGAGTTGCCGTCGGTCGCCTCGCTGGCCAAGGCCTACTGCTCTGAGGCGTACTTCCACACCGCTGCCGAGAACATCCAGATCCACGGTGGCATCGGCTTCACCTGGGAGCACTCGGCCCATCTCTACTTCAAGCGGGCCAAGAGTTCCGAGTTGCTGTTCGGTGACCCCACCTACCACCGCGAGCTGCTCGCCCAGCGCATAGGCATCTGACGCCGTCGACCGGTCCCGCCCCGGCGCTGGCATGATCCGGACATGATCTGGCTCTTCCTGCTCGTCGGCGTCCTCATAGTCGTGGTGGTGGGCTTCGTGGCCGTGGGTGCCGCGGTGGGTCGGCTCGAAGGAGTGGTCGTGCCCGCGGTGTTCGAGGTCGACGACGCCGTGGACTGGGTCGCCGAACGCCTGCCTCCGGAGGCCGCTGGACAACTCAGCCGTGACGACGTCCTCGCGGTCGTGGGCTGGTACCTCGAGTACTTCGACTCGGTCGGGCTGGCCACCAGGCACGGGCAGGAACTCGGTGAGGCGGCGTTGGACGAGGGGGCGGGTCGGGTGGTGGCCCGACAGGACGACGCCGTCGATGCAGTCGTCGCCCGGGGACTCGGTGCCCGGGTACCGCTCGACGCCGTTTCCATGGTGGTCGTCGTCGACCTGCTCGGCGTCTACCTCGCGGAGATGGGCGCCATAGGGGGTTCGACCGGTCCGGATCCCGCCGCACCGGATCCCGGTCGGCCTGACCCGGGAATGGCCGCGGACTAGCGTCGGCGCATGCTTGACCGTGGGGCACGGGTCTTCGTGGCCGGACACAGGGGACTCGTGGGTTCGGCGATCCTGCGACGACTCGGCGCCGCAGGCTTCACCGACCTGTGCACGGTGGGCCGCGAGGACCTGGACCTGCGGCACCAGTCCGCGGTCGACGCATGGTTCGACGTCGAACGTCCGCGGTACGTCTTCCTGGTTGCCGGCACGGTCGGCGGCATCATGGCCAACAGCACCCGACCCGCCGAGTTCCTCTACGACAACCTGATGATCCACGGCACGGTCGTCCACGCCAGCCACCGGGTGGGCGTGGAGAAGCTCCTGTACCTGGGCAGTTCCTGCATCTACCCGAGGCTGTCGGAGCAGCCGATCACCGAGGAGGCTCTGCTGACCGGTCCCCTCGAACCCACCAACGAGGGCTATGCCCTCGCCAAGATCGTGGGAATCAAGTTGTGCGAGAGTTATCGCCGCCAGTACGGCGACGACTTCATCTCAGCGATGCCCACGAACCTCTACGGGCCCGGCGACAACTTCGACCTCGACGGCGGACACGTGCTACCCGCTCTGATGCGCCGATTCCATGAGGCCCGCCGGGACGGCATGGACGAGGTCGAGATCTGGGGGACCGGATCGGCGCGCCGCGAGTTCCTGCACGTCGACGACCTGGCCGATGCGTGCCTGTTCCTCATGGACACCTACTCCGATATCGGCCACCTCAACGTGGGAACCGGAGTAGACGTCACGATCCGGGGGCTCGCCGAGATGATCCGGGATCTGGTGCACCCGACGGCGGAGTTGACCTTCGACACGTCCCGACCGGACGGCATGCCCCGCAAGGTGCTCGACGTGTCGCGGCTCGCCGGCCTGGGATGGACTGCGGGGATTCCCCTCGCCGACGGCCTGGCGTCGACCTACGAATGGTTCTGCGAGGCGCTGGACTCGGGTGCGGCCCGGCTCTGAGGCGGTTCTGCCGACTTCCGGCCTGGTGCTGCTGGGCCTACTCCTGCTTGGAGCGGCCGGCTGCCTTCTGGGCCTTCTTCCAGGCCCTCACCTGCGCCAACGCCTCGGGCCCGTCTATGTCGGCCACTGAGCGGGGCTTGTCGTCGGCGAATGGGCCGGCTGAGTCCTCCCAGCCTGCTGGAGCGACACCCATGCGCTTGGCCAGCAGCGCAACGAAGATCCTGGACTTCTCGGCGCCGTAGCCCGGCAGGTCGACCAGCCGTCCGTAGAGGGATTCGCCGGAACCGACAGCGGTCCACACGGCGGCCGCGTCCCCGCCGTGGTGGTCGACGATGTGCTGGCAGAGTTCCTGGATGCGCCTGCCCATCGACGCGGGGAAGCGGTGGATTGCCGGCTTCAGGCGGCAGACGGCCTCGAACTCCTCGGGGTCCATGGCGGCTATGCCCGCCACGTCGAGTCCGCCCAGCCTGTCCTGCAGGGTCGCAGGGCCTCGGAAGGCCCACTCCATCGGCACCTGCTGGTCGAGCAGCATCCCGATGAGCAGTGCCAACGGGTCGGTGTTGAGGAGACGGTCGTTGTCGACGTCGCCGGTGATTGCCAGGGTGCCGGTGTCGCGTGGTGCCATTCGGTGAATCTACCCGCCGGTGTCCGAGCGTCCCACTCCCTGCCCTGTCGCCGGCACCGTGTCGTGG
>DQOF01000207.1 GCA_015658775.1 Acidimicrobiia bacterium
CGCCATCGTCGAGTGGACGACGGATGAACCCGGCGACAGCGAGATCCGCTTCGGCATCGACAACACGGATGAGACGGAGACCTCCGGCACCAACGAGACGAGCCACAAGCTGGTCATCAGCGACCTCGACCCCGGGATGAGCTACAGCTACCTGGTGGCCTCGACCGACGCGGTGGGCAACGGCGCCACCGAGAGCGGCACCGCGGTCTTCACCACCGATCCGGAGATCGACCTGACGGCGCCGGTCTTCACCTCTCCGCCGGAGGTGGTCTACAAGAGCGACGAGCAGGCCACCATCCAGTGGACGACGGACGAGGACGCCACCGGCGAGGTCAACTTCGGCCTCGACGACCAGCTGGGTTTCATCCGCTCCCTGCCCACCACGGAGAAGGCCCACTCGATCACCCTCACCAACCTGGCGGCGGAGACCGAGTACTTTTTCCGCGCCTCCTCCACCGATCTGAGCAACAACGGTCCGGCGTTTAGCGAGACGCTCTCCTTCTCCACCGATGCCGGGGCCGACCTCACCTCACCGGTCATCTCCAATGTCCAGGTGGCGACCGAAGACGCGGCGGCCATCCTCTCCTGGGAGACCGACGAATTCGCCGACAGCTTCGTCGACTTCGGCCTGGTCTCCGGCCTGCCCGATCTCATCGTCGGCAGCTTCGCGGATGTGGCCGAGCACCTTATCGTGCTCACCAACCTGACGCCGGGCACCGAGTATTTCTTCACCGTCGGCTCCATCGACCGGGCCGGCAACCCGCCTACGCGGAGCGAGGTGAGCTCCTTCACCACCCTGGCTTCGGCCGACACCGAAGCGCCGGGCACCCCGACCCAGCTCAGCGCCACGGCCGGCTCCGAGCAGGTGCTGCTCACCTGGAGCGCCAACACCGAGCTCGACCTGGCCGGGTACAGCGTCTTCCGCCGCCTCGCCGGCGACAGTGAAGTCTTCGTCGAGATCGCCACGCGCCTGACCTCGACCACCTACACCGACCTGGGCCTGACCAACAACGTGGCCTACGAGTACCAGATCACCGCCATCGACCGGGCCGACAACGCCAGCGTGGCCACGGACCCGATGGCGCTCACCCCGACCGCCCTGGCGGCGCCGTCGGCGCCCACGGATCTGAGCCGCGAGGGGGACAACTTCCTGCGTCCCACCTTCGTCTTCACCAACCCCATACCGATTCAGGACGGCGCCTCGCTCACCTACACCGTGCAGGTGTCGACCGAGGCCGACTTCGGCAACGTCACCGGATCGGAATCCGGCATCCTCTCCGGTGCCGGCGACGCCGACAGCGGCCAGACGGCCTGGTCCATCGCCCGCGACCTGACCGAGGGCGCCACCTACTACTGGCGAGTCCGCGCCGTGGAGGGCAATCTCGTCGGCGCGTTCTCCACCGCTCAGGAGTTCGTCGCCCAGGAGGTGGCGCTGCTGCCGGGAGACTTCAACGACGACAACGTCGTCAACCTGGCCGACTTCTTTCTGTTCGCCCAGAACTTCGGCCAGCCGGCCGCCGGGGAGCTCGCCGTCTTCGACCTGAGCGGCAACGGCACGGTGGATCTGACCGACTTCTTTCTGTTCGCACAAAACTTCGGCGCCACCGCCGGCAAGCGCTGGGCTTTCGCCGAGGTGATGGACGAGATCGCCGAACTCAGGCTGCAGGCGCTGGGCGGCACCCGGACCGAAGACGGCCACGTCACCCTGCGCGTGTGGGTGGACGCAGTGACGGACCTGAAGGGCTTCGGCCTGGTCCTGGCCTACGACCCGGAGGCCCTCACCTTCCTCCAGGCCGAGGCCGGACCCGGTCATCTGCTGCACAGCCGCGGTGGCCAGGCCCCCCTGTTCCACGTCCTCAACCAGCGACCCGGCCACCTGGTGCTGGCCAACGCCATCACCGCCGGTCAGGCCGTGTCGGGTCGCGGTCTGCTGGCCGAGCTCACCTTCCAGACGCGGGGCGGAACCCCCACCAACGACGCCGTCTTCGACCTGCGCGAGGCCTACTTCGTCGGCGACCGGGATCCAGACCGCGTGCGGCGGGTGCGACAGGTGGGCAGCACTCGCCTGCAGCCGCTCACCTACTTCCTCGGCGCCAACTTCCCCAACCCCTTCAATCCCGTCACCAGCATCGACTACGCTCTGCCCACCACCGCCGACGTCGAACTCACCGTCTTCGACATCCTCGGACGACAGGTGAAAATCCTGGTCAGCGACCTCAACCATCCCGCCGGCTTCTACACCGCCACCTGGGACGGACGCGACCAGCGGGGAAGGATCGCCGGCAACGGCCTCTACTTCTACCGCATCCGCTCAAAAGATTTCCGCCAGACGGGGAAAATGATGCTGTTGAAGTAGAGTCACTGGCGAAGACATGCAGTTCGGCTCCGGCGAGAGGGCTCGGATCGAGGACCCTCCCTGCGCCACGCGGACTTCCCGTGCCAGGCCCAGAGTAGAGACCTTATCCTTCACGTGAGATATTTAGTTATAGCAAGTTACATCACTCTACATGGTTCTTCAGAGTGGCGAACGAGGTCGTGTTGTCTCGAAATTTCGGGATCTCGTGTGGCGACTGCCGCTTTGCCTCAAGATTTCGACCGGCGACACCCC
>DQOF01000174.1 GCA_015658775.1 Acidimicrobiia bacterium
AGGGATACGGCCCGAGATGCCCCGCCGACCATTGCCACAGCGGGTGCCAGCAGCCCGTTGTCGGGTCCGACCAGCACCGACTCACCGTCACCCACCTCTACGGCGACAGCCCGCCTGGAGGTGGCGACCCCGGGGTCGACGACGGCCAGCACCACGCCCGGGCACAGGTACTGGGCGCTCCTTGCCAGCGCCAGGCCACCGGCCCTGGTGTCATGTGCCGGAATGCCGTGGGTTATGTCGATGATCGCGACGTGGGGTGCCAGGCCGCGCACCACCGAATGCACCACGCCGACGAACTCGTCATCCGTTCCGTAGTCGGACAGGAACGAGACGGTCTCGTGGCGACGGCCCATGGTCAGCCGCCGCCGAGCTGGCGGGAGCGCTCGGTTGCCGCGGCCACGACCTCTGCGACGAGGTCGGTGAACCCCGCCGCCTCGAACACGGCCAGACCCGCAGCCGTGGTGCCGCCCTTGGAGGTGACGTTCCGGCGCAGGGTCGCCGGTGTCTCCTCCGAGCGGCTCAGAAGCGTGGCCGCCCCCAGGAGCGTCTGTTCCGTGAGAGCCACGGCGGTTTCGTGGTCGAGGCCGACGGCCACGCCGGCCTCGATGAGCGCCTCGGCCAGCAGGAACACGTAGGCGGGTCCCGAGCCAGACAGCCCGGTGACCGAATCCAGCAGCTGCTCGTCGACGACCACGACGGTGCCGACCGACGCGAGGATCCCGGCAGCCCACTCGAGGTCGTCGGCACCTGCTGCGGTACCACCGGAGATGGCTGCCGCACCCTCGCCGACCAGTGCCGGTGTGTTGGGCATCGCACGGACGACGGCGACGCCATCGCCGAGGCCCGCTTCGAGGGCGGCGAGCCTGACACCCGCAGCAATCGAGAGTGCACGTCTTACGCCCGCCGATGCCAGCGAGGCGCAGACGGGCGGGACGATGTCGGGCTTGACGGCGATCAGGGCGTCGACACCGTCCAGCGGCTCCGTGCCGCAGGAGAGGCCGGGGACAGCGGCCTCCAGGTCGGCCCTCCGGTCGCCGTCCGGCTCGACGACATGCAGTTCTCCGACCTCCGCCCAACCAGACGAGACCAGGCCACCCACCAGGGCCTCGCCCATACGGCCTCCACCGATCACCTGTAGTCGCATCGTCATCGGGGCGAACCTACCGCCTGTCGGACCGGGGCTAACCGTCCGTCCGCGGAACCAGCGTCCGGGCGGCGGTCGTCACGACGCTGACCCCCAACAGGACCACCCCGGCGAGCACCAGGACGGAGCCTGTCGAGAACACGCCCAGGGCGAGGGTCACGCCCACAGGGCCGATGGTCTGGCCTATGCGCACGCTGCCGGTCCACACGGCGATCACCGACCCCCGCAGGTGGTCCGGTACGTCGGAGGCGACCAGGTCCTGCATCGTGGGGATAGTGAGGCCCTCGGCGAGGCCGTACACCGCTGTCGCCGCCACCAGGGCCCAGAGCGGCCCGACCCCCATGACGACGAACGTGCAGGCGAACACCCCCAGGCCTGCGTAGACCAGCCAGCCGGCGTGGACCCTGGCCCGGGCCCTTGCGACCACCAACGCCGACACGGTCGAGGTGAGAGCCGGAACGGCGGCGACCAGGCCCCTCTTCGTGGGCCCGAGGCCGAACCTGTGGTCCAAGTGGATCGGCAGGACCGTGAGGAACAGGCCGAACATGATCAGGAACACCAGCCCCCCGAGGAGGACGACGGTGGCCGTGGCCGGTCGGCTCACCTCGGCCAGCGTCTCCCGCGCCTGGTCTCGGACCCTGCCCACTGTCGCAGGTGGACCGTCCACCAGGTTGAGGCCCACGAGGCCGGCCACGACGAGTGGCATCGCGTAGAGGACGAAGATCCAGCGCCACCCGAACAACTCGGTGGTGGCGCCGCCCACCACCGGGTAGATGGCGACGGCGACAGTTATGACCGCCGAGTTCTGGCCGATCAGCGCAGCCCTGTCGAGCCCCTGCCAACTGTCGACGATGAGGACGACGGCCAGGTTGATGAGACCGGCGGCGCCGAAGCCCTGTGCGATGCGGGCGGCGAGCAGCCAGCCCAGAGTGGGGCTGAGGCCGGCCAGCAGCCCGAACACCCCGAACACGACGAGGCAGGGCACGAGGACCCGCCTCCGACCCAGCCGGTCGGCGAGGAAGCCGACTGCCGGCGCCATCAGGATTCCCGGCAGCGCCCCGGCGGCGACCACCAGTCCGGCACGCTCCACGGGCTGGCCGAGGGCGCGCAGGATCTCCGGAGTCGAGCTGACGAGGACCGAGTTGTTCAGGAGGCCCGCTGCCGTGATGGCGAACACGAGCGTGCGGGCCGGCCGCCGATCGGTCATCGGGCCACGCTAGGGCTGGTCGGGCGCACGGGCAGGCACCGTGGCCGTGATCAGCCGGCAACGTCCCGGAATCGATGGGCCCGGACTGCGGGGGTCCGGGCAGGACGGCGTGAGCCCTGCGGCCGGGTCACCGGTGAACTCACTTCCCCGATCGAACTCCGGCGGTCGGCCGCCGGGCCTCTCGGACAGAATAGTCTGAAAATGTATGAAATATAACTACGATCAACTGCCGCCGAACCTTCCCGCGAAGCCGATCCGCAGAGCGGGCTGGAAGTACTGCTCGACCGCGACCCACAGGGTCCCGAGCAGGCGGTCCAGTTCCCGGTCGTCGACGGTGGCGGCCGGCACGGCGCCGACCAGGAGGATGGCGTCCTCCTCGCCCACGCAGAACGACGCTCCCACCAGGTGGCGGTTGCGTCTCAGGAGGTGTTCGAAGAACCGTTCGTGGTTCTCCTCCGGGGCCGGCATCACATAGGTCTCGTAGTGGAGCATCCGCTGGCGCAGTGTGAAGCGCAGTGTGAAGGTGTCCTTGGCCTCGCCGACCACGCGGGCGAACCAGCGGCGTTCGCCGGGCCCGGCGTCGGGGTCGCGTTCGACAGCCGCCAGCACGGGGTTGTCGGCGAGCGTCCTGGCGAACCATGCGTCGATCAGGTCCTCGAGGGCGTCCACCTCACGGTCGGTGAGGGGTGCGTCGCCCCGGGGGGTGTCGCCGTCGGACCCGTCGCCCACCGGTCAGCTGCAGTCGACCAGCGTGCGCAGGGTCAGGTCGTCGCAGATGCGATGCAGACGCGATGCGGTGGCCGACCACGTGTACGACCATGAGCGCTCGGCGGCGGCGGCCGCCATCTCGGTCGCCGACGCCGGATCGTCGAGGAGGTGGGCCACATGGCGGGCGTAGTCCGCTGAATCCCGGCTGTCCACCAGGTAGCCGGTCCGGCCGTGCTCCACGAGGGTGCGCAGGCCACCTACGGCAGCGGCAACCACCGGCACCCCGCAGGCGGCGGCCTCCAGGGCCACCAGGCCGAACGACTCGGAGCGGCTGGGCATGATGAGCACGTCGGCGGCCCGGTACCAGGTGGACAGGCTGTGGTGTGGCTGGGGCGGCACGAAGGTGACCCGGTCGGCCAGGTCCAGCCCGTCGACCAGCGCACGGACCCTGCGCTCCTCGGCAGGTCCATCCCGACCGCTGGCTCCGCCGACCACGACGAGGCGTGCGTCGGTCCGATCCAGGTCGGCGAGCGTGCGGACGGCGACATCTACGCCCTTCAGCGGCTGGATTCGCCCGACGAAGAGCAGAACCGGTCCGGGGCCCAGACCGACGGCCTCACGGGCACCGCCCTGGTAGCCGGGGCTGAAGAAGGCATGGTCGACCCCCGGTGGCACGACCTCGACGCGTGAAGGCTCGGCGGCGTAGAGGTCGACGAGCTGTCGGGCCTCCTCGTCGCTGTTGGCGAGGATGATGTCGGAGCAGGCGATGACCGAGGCCTCGGCGTCGAGGCGGCGCTGCGGTTCGGGGTCACCGGTCTCGGCCTTCACCCGGGCGAGGGTGTGGAACACGGTGGTCAGCGGGAGTTCCAGCTCGTGCTTGAGTCGATGGCCGGCGACCCCACTGAGCCAGTAGTTGGCGAGCAGGCCGTCGTAGGCATGGCCGTCGAGCTCGGAGGCGACGAGGTGGGCGGACACGCCGTCGGCGAAGCGGTCGACCACCTGGGGAAGGTCCTCCTTGGGCATGTCCGGCGGACCGGCATCGATGTGCACCACCTGGACGCCGGGTTCGACCTCGACGGTACCCGGGGAGGTCTCGTCGGCCCGGCGGACGAACACCGTGGCCTGACCGCCCGCCTGGGCCAGGGCCGAGACCAGTTCGCGCACGTAGACGTTCATGCCACCGCCGTCACCTGAACCGGGCTGGACGAGCGGTGACGTGTGCAGGGAGAGGACCGCTATGCGACGCACGGATCAGCCTCCGGACACCGGTGGGAGTATCGCCACCTCGTCGGAGTCGACCACCGGGTCGCTGTCGCCGGCAGGGTCGCCGTTCAGCCAGACGTGGCACGTGGCCA
>DQOF01000144.1 GCA_015658775.1 Acidimicrobiia bacterium
GTATGTCGTGAGCGGGGCTCGCAATCTTCGGAGACCCTTGAATCACAGGGCTGTCATTTCCCACTAGTGGGGTTATCCCATGTCCACACCGACCATGATCGACCTGTTCGCAGGCTGCGGCGGTATGACCGCAGGGTTCGCCGCCGCAGGCTTCGAGCCAGTGGCACCTCTCGAGGCGGCCATCGACACCCTCGGACGAGAGATGATCCAACCTGTCGCCGGCCAGCGCACCGACCAGAACCGCAACCAGACCCCCGGACAGGCCCCGGCCAGAACGCCAGCAGAGTCCTCGACCACACCACCGGCCTGGTCCTCGAGCACACCGTCCAACCTGAGCATGGTCCGATCATCGCGAAAGGGTGTGACAGTCACTGGCACACAACCAACTGACCGGAGATCAACCGGGACCAACCCGCTGAGCCGATCCGTGGCCGGCGCCCTGCTACTCCCCGAAGAACGCCAGGTGCGTGGCCGACAGCTCCTCGCCCTCTGGTGTGACCGTCACGAACGGTCCGCCGGCCACCTGAGACGACACCAGCGCCAGACCCATGTTCGATCCGTGCCGCGGCGACCAGACGGCCACCCGCACCTCGCCGCACGACTCACCGCCCGAATCCCCCGAGTCCCCCGGAACCCACGCGGGCCACGGGTGCTCGCTTGTGGCCGTCAAGCGGGCGCCCGACAACAGCACCTTCACCAGGCGACGGGCCGGACCCCGCTCCCTCTCCGCCAACAGGGCGGCCTTCCCGATGAAATCGTCGTCCCGGTCCAGCGACAGGAACCGGGCCAGGCCCACCTCCAGCGGTGTCGCCAGGGCTCCGCAGTCGGCCCTGTAAGAGAACAGGTCGCTCTCGATGCGCTCGTTCAGGGTCGGCCCGCCCGGGTGGATGCCATACGGCTCTCCTGCAGCCCATACCCGCTCCCACAGATCGACGCCCCGGGCCCCGTCGGTCAGGAACAACTCGAACCCGCCCTGGCCGCTCCACCCCGACCTGCACAGCACGAACGGGATGCCGTCGAGAGAGGCCTCCACGAACCCGAAGAACGGGAGGTCACGTACCCACTCACCGAGCAGGTCGGCCACCACGTCGTCGGCCCGCGGCCCCTGCACGGCCAGGGGCGACACGTCGGGCTCGAACACCCGGCAGGCCAGCCCCCGCTCGGCCGCAACGGCCTGACACCACAGCAGCACGTCGCTGTCGGCGATCGAGATCCAGTAGCGGTCCTCGGCCAGGCACATGACTATCGGGTCGTTGATGAGCACCCCCGAGTGGTCGCACATCGGCGCGTACCGTGCCCGCCCCACCGCACAGCCGGCCATGTCCCGGGCCGACACGTACTGCACCAGTCGGAAGGCGTCCGGGCCGACCACCTCGACCTGCCGCTCGCAGGCCACGTCCCACAGCGAGACCCGCTCGACCAGCGCCTCGTACTCGGCGTCGGGATCGCCGAAGGAGCCGGGCATGTACATGTGGTTGTAGACGGTTAGATGGGTGAGGCCGTGCGCCACCAGCGCCTCGAAGTACGGCGACTTGCGGATCCTCGACCCGAGCCCGATGCCGAGGCCGCCGGGATGGCCGCCGGGCAATGCAACTGGACCGCCGCCACCGGAGTTCACCCGATCGGGTCCGAGATGCCGTGGCGGTACTGCGGGGCCGACGACGCCTGCAACGGCGTGTTGCCGAGGATCAGGTCGGCGGCCTTCTCCGCCGTCATCATCACGGGGGCGTAGATGTTGCCGTTGGTCAGCGTCGGCATGGCCGAGGCGTCGACCACCCGCAGGCCCTGCGTGCCATGCACCCGCATCGACGACGGGTCGACGACGCCCATCTCGTCCGTGCCCATGCGTGCGGTGCACGAGGGGTGCAGCGCCGTCTCGGCATCGCGGCGCACCCACTCCAGGACCGCCTCGTCGCCCTTCACGTCGGGGCCGGGCGACAACTCGCCGCCGTTGAACTCGTCGAACGCCGGCTGGACCATGATGTTGCGTGCCACGTCGATGGCCTCGGCCCACTCCTTACGGTCCTCTGGCGTCGACAAGTAGTTGAACTGGATCGCCGGCTTCTCGAAGGGGTCCGTCGAGCGGATCCGCACCCAGCCCCTGCTGTTGGAGAACATGGGGCCGATGTGGAACTGGTAGCCGTGTCCTGCGGCCGGCACCGACCCGTCGTAGCGGATGGCGATGGGCAGGAAGTGGAACATCAGGTTCGGCCAACCCACCTCGTCGTTGCTGCGCAGGAACCCGCCGGCCTCGAAGTGGTTGGAGGTTCCGGGTCCCTTCCGGAACAGCCACTGCAGCCCGACCCACGGCCGCCTCCACAATGCCAGGTAGGGCGACATCGACACCGGCTGCGTACAGGCGTACTGCAGGTACACCTCCAGGTGGTCCTGGAGGTTCTCGCCGACGCCGGGAAGGTCGACCAGAGGTTCGACACCGGCTTCGCTTAGCACACCGGCAGGCCCCACGCCCGAGAGCTGCAGAAGTTGCGGCGTGTTGATCGCACCCCCGCACAGGACCACCTCGCCGGCCCGGGCCTCGGCGAGTCGCCCGCGCCGCCTGTACTCCACACCGACGGCGCGGGTTCCCTCGAAGAGGATCCGGGTGACATGGGCCCGGGTCACGACCCTCAGGTCGGGGCGGTCCATTACCGGGTGCAGGTACGCGCCGGCCGCCGACAGCCGCCTTCCGCGGTGGATGTTGCGATCGAAGGCGTTGAACCCCTCCTGCCGGTACCCGTTCACGTCGTCAGTCAGGGGATGGCCCGCCTGCTGCACGGCCTCTAGGAACGCCCGGAACAGCGGGCTGGTGGCCGGCCCCCGCTCCAACTTCAACGGACCCTCCCCGCCGCGCCAGTCGTCGGCGCCGGCCAGGCAGGTCTCCATGCGCTTGAAGTACGGCAGGCAGTGCGAGTAGTCCCAGTCCTGACAGCCCGGCGTGGCCGCCCACCGGTCGTAGTCCATCGGGTTGCCCCGCTGGAAGATCATCCCGTTGATGCTCGACGACCCGCCCAGCACCTTGCCGCGGGCGTGGTACACCCTGCGACCGCCCATCTCCGGTTCGGGCTCCGACTCGTACATCCAGTCGTAGAAGCGGTTTCCGATGCCGAACGAGAGTGCGGCCGGCATGTGGATGAAGACGTCCCACCAGTAGTCGGGTCGACCGGCCTCGAGCACGAGCACGCTGTTGGACGGCTCGGCGCTCAACCTGTTGGCGAGGGCGCACCCCGCCGACCCGCCCCCGATGATCAGGTAGTCGTAGCGCTCGCCCACCTGCTGACCTCCCATGGACTTGATCCGACCCCGAGTCTGCCCGATCCGACAGGTGCAGTGTGCCAATGTACGACTGCATATCGGGTACACGATCGCGTACACATCCTGTACCATCGGACCATGACGAAGACCGTTTCCGTCCGACGGTTCAGGGCCGAACTCTCGAGCCTGCTCGACGATGTCACACTCCGCGGCGAACATGTGGTCGTGACCAGGAACGGACGTCCCGAAGCGACCCTCATCAGCGTCGACGAGTACGAATCGCTCGAGGAGACGGCCGAGATCCTGTCCGACCCCGAGACCATGGCAGCCATCGAGGAGGGCCTCGCAGACTTCGCCAGGGGCGACTACATCACGCTCGCCGAGTTCCAGGCCGAACACACCGCACGACAACCTGACGACTCGTGACACGGGTCGTGCTCGGCAGACGAGCACGAAGGGACGCCGCGGGTCTTCCCTGGCGGCTTGCAGGGATGGCGAGGGAAGCCATCGCCCTACTGGTGCGGGACCCAGACGCCGGCAAGCCGCTGCAGGGGCGCCTGGCGGGCCTGCGGTCGCTGAGAATCGGCGGCTACCGAATCATCTACCAGGTAGTCGACGACGGTCACACTGTGAGGGTGCTGGCCATCCGGCACAGGTCAGCCGCCTACCGCGCCGACCCCCGCTGACCACCCGTAGGGTGCCTGTGCCGTGAACATCCTCCCGCCCAAGCCGCTCCTGCGGGGCGTCTCCCACCGTGTCGCGTTCACCGCGGCGCTGACCCTCGCACCAATCATGATCGTCTCGGCGCCCGGCGTCGGCCCACGTCTCGTGATCGCCCTATACAGCCTGTCGGTGGTCGCACTGTTCGGCGTCTCGGCCCTCTACCACCGGATCGGCTGGGGGCCGAGGGGTCGCCTGGTCATGCAGCGACTCGACCACTCCACGATCTTCGTGGCCATCGCTGCCACATACACACCGGTGGCCGCCTTCGCCCTGTCCCCCTGGGCAGCCAGGCTGGTGCTGGTGCTGGCGTGGGGCGGGGCCGCTCTCGGCATCGCCTCCCGCCTGCTCTTCACCAGGGCACCCAAGCCCGTGGTCGCCCTCCCCTATGTGCTCGTCGGCTGGTGCCTCCTGCCAGCCGTGACTGACGCATGGCACCAGATCGGCGTCGCCGGCTTCCTGCTGCTCCTCATCGGCGGTGTCCTCTACACGGGCGGCGCCGTCATCTTCGCCATCCGACTCCCCGACCCGTGGCCGACCACCTTCGGCTTCCACGAGGTGTTCCACCTGCTGACTGTCGTGGCGGCGGCCCTGCACTACGTGGCCATCGCCTTCTTCGTGCTGCCGCTTGCGGCCTGAGAATGGCCCGCTTGAGCACCCGGTCCCCTACACGTTTCGTGCTGCGCACGGGCGACACGTGGAGGGACCCGTATCCCATGTACCGCGGCCTGCGGGACGCCGACCCCGTCCACCACGTCGCCGACGGCGACTTCTGGTTCCTGTCACGCTTCACCGACGTCTTCGACGCCGCCCGCGACCCCGCCACCTTCTCCTCGGCGCGGGGCCTCACCGTCGAACCGGACCAGCCGGGTGCCGACATGGGCGACGCCACCCCGATCGTGTTCCTGGACCCGCCCGAGCACACCGCGTTCCGACGCTTGGTCGGCTCCGGCTTCACCCCCCGCCAGGTGACCGAACTGGAAGACGACGTCCGTGCCTTCGTCGCGGCGCGACTGGACAACCTCGTGGAGGGTGGCGGAGGCGACATCGTCGCCGAGTTGTTCAAGCCCCTACCCAGCTTCGTGGTCGCCCACTACCTGGGGGTGCCAGCGGAGGATCGGCCCCGGT
Source organism: Acidimicrobiia bacterium (assembly GCA_015658775.1). GTDB lineage: Bacteria > Actinomycetota > Acidimicrobiia > Acidimicrobiales > MedAcidi-G1 > UBA3125. Next base: position 5,101 of record DQOF01000144.1, read on the forward strand.
TCGACGTATGGACCGACCAGATCGTGGCCGCCGCCACCCAGGGTGGAACCGACACCGCCACCGACGGCATCGCCGACCTGCTCGGCTACTTCGGCGAGCTGATCGAACGACGTCGCTCCCAACCGGGCGACGACATGGTCTCCCACCTGGTCGGGCTGGGCGAGGACGAGGTGTCGACCATGTGGGTGCTGGGGTTCGCCTTCACCATGGTCGCGGGCGGCAACGACACCACCACCGGCCTGCTGGGCGGCTCCGCCCTGCTCCTCGCCGAGCACCCGGACCAGAGGCAGCTACTCGTCGACGACGCCGGGCTCATACCCGATGCCATCGAGGAGTTCCTGCGGCTCACGTCGCCCGTCCAGAACCTGGCCCGCACCACCACCCGCGACGTCGAGCTGCACGGTCGGACCATCCCCGCCGGCAGCAGGGTGCTGCTGGGGTACGGATCGGCCAACCGGGACGACCGGGAGTTCGGCCCCACCTCCGAGGACCTCGACGTGGAGCGTGACATCGCCAGGATCCTGAGCTTCGGATACGGCACCCACCACTGCCTCGGCGCAGCCGCAGCCCGCCTCCAGGGCAGGGTCGTGCTCGAGGAGCTGCTGGCCCGATGCCCCGGCTTCTCCGTCGACTCCGACGCCGTGCGGTACGCCACAGGCAACTACGTGCGACGACCGGTCAGCCTGCCGTTCAGCCCTGACTGATCGGGCTGACCCGGAACGGCTGTGCCCTGCGGTAGGTGGCGCTGCGCCACAACCACTCCGCAGGGCCGAACCGGAAGGCCCGCATCCAGGGCACCGACCAGCCCAGCTGCATCACCCAGATGGCGAGCATGACGCCCATCATCCAGAC
>DQOF01000012.1 GCA_015658775.1 Acidimicrobiia bacterium
AGCGCTGCGGCGGTGGCCGGTGGCCTCGTGCCTATCGCCACCGGCGGCGACGGCGGCGGCTCCATCCGCATCCCGGCCGGGTTCTGCGGCCTCGTAGGAATGAAGGGGACCGCCGGGCGGATCCCCCGTGGGCCGCACACCACCATCGGTCCGATGACGGTCGTCTCAGGCTGCCTGGCCCGCTCGGTTCGCGACGCCGCCCGCTGGTACGACGTGTGCGCCGGGTTCGACGCCCGCGACCCGTACAGCCTCCCCGCCGAGCCCAACTGGGAGGCCCGCCTGGGTTCGACCGACCTGCGGGGCCTGCGGGCCGTCATCTCGCCCGACCTGGGCTCGGCGATAATCAGCGACGCCGTGCGGGCCCGGGTGCAGGAGTCAGGCGAGGCGCTGGCAGCCTCCACCGGACTGGACCTGGTCGACGTCGAGGTGTCCCTGCCGTCGATCACCTGGGAGTGGGCCGTCGCCAACCAGGTCGGCCTGGTCCGGGAGGTAGGCGACCTGTGGCCGGACTGCGAGGAGCAGATGACGAAGTCCATGGCCTTCGGTGTCCGGATGGGCATCGAGCGGTTCGACATCGAGGTGGCAGGCCGGGTCGAGGCGGCCCGCACAGAGGCCAACCGGCGCATGGCCGACCTGTTCGACTCCGTCGACGTGGTGATCTGCGCCTCGAACCCCGACGTGGCCTTCCCGGCCGAGATCGAGTCCAACACCCGGGTGGCGGGGGAGAAGTCCCCACCGGGCAACAACGGGGCGCTCACGATCCCCGCCAACATCTCGGGCAACCCCGCGGTGTCCGTGCCGGCAGGCCTCGTCGACGGTCGCCCGGTCGGCATCCAGTTCATCGGCCGCCAGCACGAGGACCGCATGATCCTGGACCTGGCCCGGGCCTGGGAGCAGCTGCAACCCTGGCCCCTCGTGGCCCCGTAGCGGCCCCGGGAGCACGGCCTCCGTCCGACCACCGGATCAGCCGCTGACCACCACCCGCACCCGGCCTGCCACCGGGTCCACCTCGATGCGATCGCCGTCGGCGATGGCCCGCATGGCGTCGGGTGCGCCGACCACGGCCGGGATGGAGAGCTCCCGGGACAGCACGGCGGCGTGCGACATCGGGCCGCCCTCGGCGGTCACCAGCCCGCCCACCAGGGTGAGCACCATGTTGTAGGCGGGCGACGTGGTACGGGTGACCAGGATTTCTCCCGGCTCCAACCGTTCGAAGGCTTCGTCGGCGTTCTCGGCCACACGGGCCACCCCGACGACCGCCTCGGTGCCGATACCCGTTCCCGTCAGCCTCGGACCGTCACCGGCGACCGGCGCTCTGTCATGGTCGCCCATGCCGAGTTCGGCGATCACGGTCTGGACGAGGGTCACGGTCGTCGCCAACGGCGCCGGAAGTGCATCCAGGGGAGGGGGAGCCTCGGGGTCGCCGAGGGTGAGCGGCGGGTCGAGGGTTTTCTGGGCTGCACGCTCGACCGCGCGGGCCTCCAGGTCGTCGGCGTCGGGCTGCTGTGCGCCGGCCACCACAGCGGGCAGCTCGTCCCAGCCCAGTTCGAACACGTGGTCGGAATCGCGCAGCCGACCGGACGCCTCGAGCCTGCGGCCGACCTCGAGCATCGCCAGGCGCAGCAACCCCAACGGCCACTCGGCCGTTATCGGCCCGTTGTCGTCGCGCAGGTCCATGGCCTCACGGGCCGCGGCCAAGAGTTCGTCGAACCGGTCGCCGTCCGCCTCGGGAACACGCTCCCTCAACCCTCTGGCAACCTCCTCGGCCGCGCGGGGGTCCGGTCCGGTGCCGACGCCGCTGCTCCTTATGCTCGCCAGCACGACCCCCGGCGACTCGCCGAGCGTCGGCGAGTCCAGGTCGTATCCGGCGAACAGGACAGCGCCCCTGTGGCGCATGTAGTCCTGCAACTCGTCGGCCACGCCTGGTGAGGCCGCAGCCACCTCCTCGAGGCTTGTCGGAGTGACGCCGGCGTCGGCCAGCCCGGCCCTCATCCGCGCCAGCGCCTCGAGCGGCTCGACCGTCGACGGAGACGCCCCGACCAGGGCTGTGAGCATGTCCCCGCTCCCGATGCCCCACACGTTGCCGGCCATGAGCAGCTGGCCTATGGGGCCCAGGTCGTAGCCGTGCAGCCTGAAGTGCTCCTCGAACGTCCAGCGCAGGTGCGTCATAAGCGCCGCGAGGTGGGCACCCAGCGCATCGTCGGCAAGGTCGGCGAGGTCGGTGTCCTGGAACGCCAGGTTCTGGGCCACCAGCCGCGGCCGGATGGTCGTCCGCCACTCCTCTATGACCGGCGGTGCCGGCGACTCGGCAAGCGTCCGCAGCGCGGCAGCGGTGCGACGGCGGAACTCCGGGTGCAGCCGGGAGGCGACCTTCAACAAGAAGGTGGGCGGCGGCTTCGCAGACGGCTTGTCAGGCCGGAGGAGCGGCCGCAGGCGGGTGTACATGAAGCCGTTCACGAACCCCACCGACAGCGTTTCGGCCGGAATGCCGAGGATCGGCCACTGCTTCCTGAAGGCAGACTCGACCGCCTCGGGAAGCAGCCAACGCATGATCGGTGTGGTGCCGCCCGTGAAGTGCGACCGGTCCAACTGCCAGTGCCCGGGCCCCGGTGCCTCGAATCCGGTGTCCGTCGCCGATTCGTCTGCCACGACCCCAAGATAGACCCGTTGGGGTTGGTTGGGCGGGCTGGGCCCACCGGTAGGGTCGCTACCCGTGTACGACCCGATGCAAGAAGCCCCGAAGCCGGAACGCGCCAGGTAGTTGCGGGGTGAGGATCGCAGCGACACGCGAGCAGAGGGCGGGCGAGCGTCGCGTCGCCATCTCCCCCGAAGCCGTCAGGGACCTCGTCGCAGCCGGCCATGACATCCACGTCGAGACCGGTGCGGGTGCCGGCGCCGGCATGGACGACTCACAGTACGTGGCGGCCGGTGCGACCATCGCCCCCGACAGGGCAGCCGCCATCGGTGACAGCGGCGTGGTCGTCTGCGTGAATGGCCCTGCAGGGGCCGACGAGCTGGCCGGGCTGGGCCCGGACCACGTGGCGATTGGCCTGTTCGACCCCCTGTGGCTGCCCCAGTCGGCCGTCGACCTGGCCGCAACGGGCGCAACGTCGTTCTCACTCGACCTTGTTCCCCGCAGCACGCGGGCACAGTCGATGGACGTGCTCTCGTCGACGGCCACTGTGGCCGGCACCCAGGCGGTACTGATGGCCGCCTACCGACTACCGAAGCTCCTGCCCCTGCTGATCACCGCTGCCGGCACGATCCCGCCGGCTCGCTTCGTGGTGCTCGGAGCGGGCGTCGCCGGCCTGCAGGCCATCGCCACCGCACGCCGCCTAGGTGCGGTCGTCGACGGCTTCGACATTCGCGAGGAGGCCCTCGAACAGATCCGGTCGATAGGTGCAAGGTCCATCGACATACCGCCGCCCGCCGACGTCGACGCCGCGGCCCACACCCAGGCCACCCTCACGCCGTACCTGGCCGAGGCCGACATCGTCATCACGGCGGCACAGATACCGGGAAGGCAGAGCCCCACGCTCGTCACCGAGGCGATGGTCGATGCCATGAAGCCCGGATCCATGATCGTGGACCTGGCAGCCCAGCGGGGCGGAAACTGCACGCTCACCAGGATCGACGAGGAGGTCGTGCACAACGGCGTGACCATCCTGGGCCCCACCGACATGGCCTCGGGCAGCCCCGTCTCGGCGTCACACATGTTCGCCAACAACGTGGTCAACCTGCTCAGGCTGCTGGTCACCGACGACGACACGATCAACCTGGACACCGACGACGACATCATCGCCGCGATGCTCGTCACGACCGGTGGTGAGGTGGTCCACCCGCAGGTGCGCGACGCTCTGGGGCTTCCACCGCTGCCGGCCGAGGGCGCCGCGGGAGGCGGGCGATGACGCTTCTCATAGCGCTCACGCTGTTCGTCCTGGCCGTGTTCCTGGGCCTGGAACTGATCACCAAGGTGCCCGCCACCCTGCACACCCCGCTCATGTCGGGCTCCAACGCCGTATCCGGCATCACCCTCATCGGCGCACTGGTGTCGGCGGGTGCCGACCACACGATGCTCACCACCACGCTCGGGTTCGTGGCGGTCACGCTCGCCACCATCAACGTGGTCGGCGGGTTCCTCGTCACCAACCGGATGCTCGCCATGTTCGCCGGCCGGAAGAAGCGCCGGCCATGACCACCCCGGACGTCATCTCGGTCGGCTACCTCGTGGCCGCCGTCCTGTTCATCCTGGGCCTGAAGGGCCTGGGCAGGCCCCGCACCGCCGTCCGCGGCAACCTGATGGGCGCGACCGGGATGCTCGTGGCAATCCTCGTCACCCTGCTCGACCAGTCGATCATCTCCTACCTGGCCCTGGCCGTTGCGCTGCTCATCGGCTCGGTCGTCGGCGTCCTGCTGGCCGTGAAGGTGAAGATGACCTCGATGCCCGAGCTGGTCGCGCTGTTCAACGGCTTCGGCGGAGGCGCATCCGTGCTCGTGGCCACCGCCTCGTTCATCGAGGCCGTCGACCTGGGCAGCGCCGACAACCGGCTGGCGATAGCGGCAGGGGTCACGGCCCTCATCGGCGCCGTCACCTTCTCGGGCTCGATCATCGCCTTCTTCAAGCTGCAGGAATCGCTCAAGGGATCGGGCTTCACTGGCCTCCACCTGGTCAGGGCAGCGGTGATGCTCGTGTCGGTCGGGCTCGTCGCGATGGTCGCGCTGCAGCCCGACACCCGGGGCTGGCTGTGGGCGCTGGTGGGCGCAGGCCTCCTTCTCGGCGTGCTCGGCACCATCGCCATCGGCGGTGCGGACATGCCCGTGGTCATCGCACTGCTCAACGCCTTCTCCGGAGTCGCCGCCTCGGCCACCGGCTTCGTGCTCGACAACTCGCTGCTCATCATCGCCGGCTCCCTAGTAGGCGCCAGCGGCCTGATCCTGACCCGGATCATGTGCACTGCGATGAACCGCTCGATCTACGACGTGATCTTCTCGGCGGCTCCAGCCGCCGCCGTCGGCCGAGACGACTCCGACGTCTACGGCGACCGCGTCACCGCCACCTCGGCCGAAGAGGTGGCCATGATCCTCGAGATCGCCGACCGGGTCGTGATCGTCCCCGGCTACGGGCTCGCCGTCGCCCAGGCCCAGCACGCCGTGCGAGACCTCATGACCTCACTCGAGGCTTCCGGAACCGAGGTCGTGTTCGGCATCCACCCCGTCGCCGGCCGCATGCCGGGACACATGAACGTGCTGCTAGCCGAGGCCGAGATCGACTACGAGCACCTCCTCGACATGAACCAGGTCAACCCCACCTTCGCCCAGACCGACGTGACGATCGTGATCGGCGCCAACGACGTGGTGAACCCCTCGGCCAGGACCGACCCCGGCTCGCCCATAGCCGGAATGCCGATCCTCGACGTCGACGAGTCCAGGACCGTGATCGTCATCAAGAGGTCGCTAAGCCCCGGCTTTGCAGGCATCGCCAACCCGCTGTTCGCCGCCGACAACACGTTCATGCTGTTCGGCGACGGCAAGCAGGCCGTGCTCGACATCGTGGCGGCGCTGGTCAGCGTCTGACCCTGACCCCGATCCCTACGACGGCAGGCACCGCCGACGAGCGAACCGGCTACAGGCCGAGCCTGGGCCTCAGCCACGCCCCTATCTGGGCCACGGCCTCGTCGGCCTCGGGCATGTTGCCGGTGAACAGCTGGAACACGTGCTGCATCTCTGGGAACACGTCCAGTCGGACCTCGACGCCCGCCGACCCGGCCGCCTCGGCCAGGCGGGTGGAGTCGTCCAGCAGGGTCTCGTCGTCGCCCACCTGGATTAGCAGCGGTGGAATGCCGTCGAAGTCCCCGTAGAGCGGCGCGGCCAGCGGGTCGCGTGCGTCCTGTCCGGCCAGGAACATCTCGGCCATGCCCTTGAGACCCACCTCGCCGACCAGCACGTCCGCCTCGGCGTTCGTCCTCATCGACTCGCCTATGCCCTCCATGTCCACCCACGGTGAGATGGTCACGCCGGCGACTGGCAGCGCCACGCCGTCGTCGCGCAGCTTGAGCAGCGTCGACACGGTCAGCCCACCACCGGCGGAGTCGCCCGAGATCGCCATCCTGTCGGCGGCGAAGCCCTGGTCCAGCAGCCACCGGTAGGCGGTGGTGCTGTCCTCGACCGCCGCCGGATGGGGATGTTCCGGCGCCAGGCGGTAGTCGACGCTGAGCACGCGGCAACCCACCGCCCTGGCCAACTGCCCCGTGAAGTTGCGGTAGCCGGTGGCCGAGCCGATCACGTAGCCGCCGCCGTGCACGTACATGACGACGTGGTCGGGCGAGCAACCCTCGGGATCGGCCCAGATCGCCGGCACGCCCCCGGCATCGACCTCGGTCCACGCCACCCCCTCGGGTGCGACGGTCATCATGGCGGCCGCCATCTCGTACTGGGCCCTCTGCTCCTCGACCGACTCCGACCCGCCGACCGATTCGCCCAGCAGCCTCAACTGCTCCCTGATCGCCGTCGCCTCTGCACTAGCCATGTCGGATCCACCTTCCCCGTGAGCCCGGCCCCGCCGTCGGCGCCGGGCCCGCAGGTATACCACCCATCCCACTGTCGCCCCAAGGGGAGCGGCCTGGCCGGCAGGAGGGGCGGCTGGAGCGCGACCATGGGGGGATGGCACGCCTGTTCAGCCGAAACGATCCGGACCGAGCCAGGCAGCAGATGGTCGACGGACAGCTGGCCGCACGCGACATCGACGACCCCCGGGTGCTCGCCGCCATGGCCACCGTGCCGCGCCACCTGTTCGTGCCTCCCGAACTGGCGGCCTCCGCCTACGAGGACCGACCGCTCCCCATCGGCCGCGACCAGACCATCTCCCAGCCCTACATCGTGGCCTACACGGTGCAGGCCATGCGCCTCGGTGCCAGCGACCGGGTGCTCGAGGTCGGCACCGGATCCGGGTACGCAGCGGCCGTGCTCGCCGAACTCTGTGCAGAGGTCTTCACGATCGAGTGCATCGCCCCCCTCGCCGAATCGGCGGGCGAGCGCCTGGCCCGGCTGGGATACGGCAACGTCACGGTCATAGAGGGCGACGGCGGCCTGGGCCGGCCGTCCGATGCCCCCTTCGACGCCATCGCCGTGGCCGCCGCCGGTCCGTCGATCCCCAATGCGCTCGTCGACCAACTGCGAATCGGAGGCCGCCTGGTGATGCCTGTCGGTCGCCGCAGGGGTGGCCAGCACCTGGTACGGGCCGTCCGGACGGCCGACGGTACCGAGGTGGAGGCCCTTCTGCCGGTCACCTTCGTACCCCTGACTGGCGCGGCCGGGCAGTAACCGGCCCGGGCGCCGGCTGGTCAGGCGAAGGCGGCCAGGTGCCTCTCGAGGCCCTTGCGGAAGGCCCCGCCCCTCTCCAGCTTTAGCCTCTCGTAGCCGCGCACGTCCATTGCCGAGGCGGCCAGGTCGACCTGGGCGCCCTCGGTCGACCCATCCAGGCCATGGTCGCCATCCGCCTCTGGCCCAAGACGGCCGCCATTATGGACAGCGTCGTCGACCGGCTCTGGTCGCTACCCGAGACCCTGGCCGTCTACATGCTCTCGGGGATCGACGACATCCTCGTCCAC
>DQOF01000134.1 GCA_015658775.1 Acidimicrobiia bacterium
CAGGTTGGCCGAGAGGTGGTAGGCGGCGGCGTCGCCGCTCAACTGGTTGTCCGCTGCGATCAGGATCAGGTGGGCCAGGCGGATTGCCACACCGACCGCGGCGATCAGGGCCAACCTGCCGGAGAAGGACTCCGGAAGGCGGGGACTCCTGAGCCGGCCATCCATGAAGCGGGCCTCAGCGCTGCCGCAGTCGCCCGTTGGCCCACCGGGCCATGGCACCGAGAGACTGCGGGGCCGAGGGATCGACCACCGGCAGGCGGGACCGGTCGAGGCTCTCGGCGATCTCACCCAGGGGCGGACCCACGGGCTCGCCCAGGACCTTGCGGACCCGGCGCTCCATGCGGGACCTCCGCAACCACGCGACACGGCTGGCCAGGTTGCCTATGAAGTCGTGCGGGTGGTAGGCCTCGTCGGGATCGAACTCCCAGGGGTGGCAGTAGGCCCAGAGGGCCTCATCGCTGTGGGCCCGCCGTAGGCCGAACCGCCGGACGGCATCGGGAAGCAGGCGCAGGTAGGTGCCGCCCAGGTACGGGATGTCGAGGCCCGGCACCCTGACCAGCGGACACGGGAACTCGATCGGCCCATCGGCCCACCGGAACACCCGCCTCGGCAGGCCCGGCCAGCCGTAGAGGGGGCTCGGACCAGGCAGCACGCTCGAGGAGTAGGAGAAGCCCAGGTCGGAGAGGAGGGGAACGACCCATGCACTGGCCGGGACCAACGACATCATTGGGGCCCGGAAGCCGTCGACCGACTGCTGGGAGAGGTCCTGGAGACGGGCGCGGGCATCACCTGTGAGGGACACGAACGCATCCGGGTCGAGGGTCGGCAGCGGTAGGTGCGCGTGCGCGTGCAGGCCTATCTCGTGCCCCTCTGCAGCGGCCCGTCTGACCAGGGCGGGGCGCCGGTCGGCCAGTTCGCCCACGACGAACACCGAGGCCTTCACGCCGTGTTCGGCGAACAGGTCGAGCACCAGATGGGTCATGGCCACGACACGTTCTGGAAGTTCCGCGGATGGGCGTAGGTCCTCCACGTCGAGGGTCATCGTCACGGCCGGGGTCATCGGGGCAGTTTAGGAGCGGGGTGCTCCATTGGCGGGGTGGATGCAGCTCGGCGGGAGCGCCGTGACAGGTCCAGGATCGCCTCGAGGGCGACCGCCGCCAGGAGCACCAGGGCAACCTCGGCAGGCACCCGGTACCGGGTCGTACCCATCGTGAGGGCGGCCACGGCGGTGACGATCGCGGGCCACGCCAGGAGGTGGAGCCGGGGGAGACCCCTCCGCCGGAGCAGCACGGCGCCTGCTACGGCCATGGGTAGCAGTGTGTAGTACTGGACGAGGCCGAGGACCGACAGGCCGAAGTTGCGCCCCTCGACGAGCTTGTCGGCCCGGAGCTGCCCGACAGGGTCGTAGACGCCCCAGAGGCGGCCGATCCGCTTGGGGACGGCGTTAGTGATGAGGCGGACCGGGTGATCGGCGGCGAAGTCGAGTCCCCTTCGCCTGTACCGGGTGTCCCGCTCTGACTCGTCCAGCAGCCAGCCGTCGCCGGAGACCGGCTGCGGCAGGGCACACAGGTACTCCCAGTAGCCCTGCTTGTCGCCGAAGTAGGTGGCGTCGCAGTTGGTCTGGGCGATGAGGACCCCCGAGCCGTTGGATAGCAGGACCGGCTCCTTGAACACCGAGAGGTTGCGGATCAGCCACGGTGACATCACGACGAGTGCCACGAGCCCGACAGCCACGAACCGTAGCCACCGCCCGGCGGGGGACAGCGATCGGTACCGCAACACGGGAAGGGCCGCCAGGGGGAGGAACGCAAGCAGCTCGACGCGGGTCAGGGCTGCGAGCCCGCCGACCGCACCCAGGGCCAGGATGGTCGAACGGTCGGGGGATCGAACGAGGCGTGCGGCCAGGCCTGTGAGGGCTGCGACCATCACCACCGTGAGGCTCTCGGACATGACCAGGCCGTCGTTCAGCCAGAGGCCTGCGTGGATTGCCGCCAGCCCCGCCGCAATGACCCCGACACGGTCGCCGGCCACCTCACGACCCGCCCAGCCGACGGCCGCGACCCCGATGGCCCCCGTCGCGGCTGAGACCAGTTGGTGGCCCAGGATCCCGGAGATCCCGAGGCTCGAGAAGGCGGCCAGCACCAGCACCCAGAGCGGTGGATGCCCCGCCGTCGGCTCGACGTGCCCGACCGGCATCACGGGGTCGGCAACGGTCGGGAGAAATCCCGGATCGTCGACGAACAACTGCTCGAACGCAGCGCCGTGGAGGTAGCGGTAGGGCTCGATGAAGCCCATCCCGTTGGCCAGGAGGTTCGCCGCCTCGTGGTAGTAGACGGCGTCGCCGCTGAGCGGGTCCCCCCGCTCCACGAACATCACGTAGAGGACCCGTATGGCCAGTCCGGCGAGCGTGACGAGGGTCAGGCGCCACCTGAACGTGGTCGGCAGGCGTAGCCGGTGGCCCGGGGAGGGGGATGCAACGACCGTGGACACGATGCCGTGGACCGACGGGCTCAGCCCGCGTCGTTCGCCTTCATCTTGTCCCCGACCCGGATCTCCTCGTGGTAGTCCTCTTCCACGTTGACCTGCCACACGTCGTGGTCGGCGCCGAGGACGTTCTCCACGCTGAGCATCGCCGTCAGCATCGAATGGTCCTGGTTGTTGTAGCGGTGCATCCCGTTCCGGCCGACCGCGTGCACGTTTGTGGCATTGGCGGCCAGCCAGGCGCGGAGCACCGACACGTTGGCCTGGTAGCCGGCGTCGTACATGGGATAGGCCCGGGGCATCCGCACGACGTATCCGGCCTCGACGTGGGTCGGGTCTAGCAGGCCCAAGCGTGCGATCTCGGCCGTGGCCATGGCGACCAGGTCCGTGTCGTCGGCACTCCAGGTCTCGTCCCCCATGGTCACGAAGTACTCGAGTCCCAGGCAGGTGCGACCGTCCTTGACCATGTACGGCGACCAGCGCCCGTAGTTCTGGATGCGCCCGACCTTGACATCCGGAGCGTGTATGTAGATCCAGTTGTCGGGGAAGCCGTCGGCCTCGGGGACCACCAGGGCGACGCTCAGGAAGTCGCGGTACGTGAGACCGTCGGCCGCCGCCCGCACATCGGCGGGCACCGGCGGGTCCATGGCCTTCAGCAGGTGGGGGAGAGGCATCGACGAGATGATCGACGTGGCCGGGAACTCGACGGGACCGTGGGGAGCATCGGCGACAACCGCGTAGGCGACCCCGTCGGCGTGTCGGATCCTCTGGACGGGATGTTCCAGCAGGACGTCGCCGCCCTGGCCGGTGACAAGTTCGTGGCAGCGCTCCCACATCATTCCGGGGCCGTACCGCGGGTATTCGAACTCCTCTATGAGGCTGGTTATCTCCTTCTGGTTGCGTCGTGGAAGCAGGCTGTTCAGCACGGCACTGAAGAGGGACAGGTTCTTGATCCGCTGCGCGGCCCAGTCGGCCTGGATCTGGTCGGCCGGCACGCCCCAGACCTTCTCGGTGTATGTCTTGAAGAAGGTCCTGTAGAGGCGCCACCCGAAGCGGCCTGCGGTCCATCCCTCGAAGGTCGTCTGGTCCCGGGGCGGGTGAATGCGGACCCAGGCGTAGGAGAGGGCACAGCGTGCCGCCTCGAGGGGGCCCAGGTTGCGCAGGGCGTTGGTGGCTTTCAGGGGGTAGTCGTAGAAGCGTCCCCCGTAGAAGATCCTGCTCATCCGCGGCCGTACGAGGAAGTCGCCATCGTCCAGGATTTCGTGCCACAACTCCGAGACCGCCGGAACCTTCGTGAAGAAGCGGTGGCCGCCGATGTCGAAGCGCCAGCCGTCGGCGACGGTCGTCCTGCTTATGCCGCCCACCACCGGATCGGCCTCCAGGACGGTCACGTGGATGCCCGCCTTGCCGAACTGGTAGGCGGCGGTCAGGCCCGCGGGCCCGGCGCCGATCACGACCGGCCGGTGGTCCGTGGGCCTAGCAGCACGGATTCCGGGAGATCTGGTCATGGTGGCGTGGTCCCGGGGCACGGTTGGGCGGGCAGATGCCCTTTGGGCCTGATCCCGCAGCATAGCCATCGGTGATTCGGCGGCAGTAGACGCACGAAGACCGGTCGCTGAAGGCAGATGGAGCGCAGCGGTACGCTCGGCCCCCGTGGCCACCGCCGACCATCCGATCCGACCAGTCCTGGGTGTCGTGGTCGGCATCGCCGTCATCTCGGGAGCGGTTCTGCGATTCCTGCCCATGTCGCCCATGTGGCTGGACGAGGCGCTCTCAGCGGCGATCGCCGACGATGCCACGGGTGGCATGGGCCCGCTCGCCGAGTCGCTGCGGCACGACGGACACCCGCCCCTCTACTACCTGCTGCTGGCCGCGTGGCAGTCGGTCGCCGGAGGCTCGGCCGCCTCCCTCCGGGCCCTGTCAGGCGTTCTGGGCCTCGTATCCGTCGCCCTCACCTGGCCGGTGGTCCGGCAGCACGCCGATCGCCGCACCGCCGCATACGCGGTCGGGGTCATGGCCTCGAGCCCGTTCGCCATCCGGTACGCCACCGAGGTCAGGATGTACGCCCTCCTGTTGGTGCTCCTCCTGGCCGGCCACCTGGCGTTCAGCGCGGCATGGCGACGACCCGATCAGCGTCGACTCTCCGCTGTGGCCATGGTGACCGCTGCACTCCTGCTGACCCACTACTGGGCATTCTTCCTCGTCGGCGTGCTGGGTGGAGCGCTGCTGTTCGGTCGCCTGCGCGGTACCGGATCGGTCCGCAGCACATCCGGCCGCCTCCTGGGGGCGGTCTCCGCAGGCTCGCTCGTGTTCGTGGTCTGGCTCCCCGTGTTCCTCTTCCAACTCGCCCACACCGGCACACCGTGGTCGAGGGCGCCGAGGCCGACGGTCGTGGTCGCCCTGGCCCTGGAGGCGTTCGGGGGAGGGAAGGGCTCCGAGGCACTGCTGGTGGCCGTCGCCCTGACGGTTCTGGTCGTGCTGGGACTGGGGACCCGGTCCGGTCGGGGTCCTGCCGAGATCGGCTGGACAGAACTGCCGTGGTTGCGGACGACCGCGGGCACAGGCGGGGCGACGGTGCTCCTGGGCGCCGCGGTGAGCCTTGCGACGGACAGCGCATTCCAGGGGCGGTACGCGGTCTTCTGCTTCGTGCCGGTGGTGCTGGCGGCCGGCGTCGGCCTGCGCCGCCTGCCACAGGCCGCCGGGGTCTCGGCGCTGCTCCTCCTGGTCGTGCTCTCGGCCACCTCGGTCGCACGCGAGTTGTCCCGGGACCGCACCCAGATCGGAGTGGTCGCCGCCGTGGTCGACGGCGCCGGGGTCGACGGCGATCCCGTGGTGTTCTGCCCGGACCAGCTCGCACCGGCAGGGCACCGCCTGCTGGCCGACCGGTTCACCACCATGGCCTACCCGGCGCTGGATGATGGTCGCACCGTCGACTGGGCCGACTACGCCGAGAGGAACGCAGCGGCAGACCCAGAAGCCGTCGCCGACCGGATCGTCATCGCAGCCGGCGGAGCCACAAACGTGTGGCTGGTCTGGATCGACGGGTACGAGACCTTCGCGGACCAGTGCGGGCGACTGCACGCTGCCCTCGCCGGCAGGCTGGGCCGGGCCACGAGGCCTGTGGGAGCCGACGGCGACGAGTTCTACAACGCCGCCAACCTGTCCCGGTACAACGGGCCCGGGCGGTGAACGCGTCGGCCCGCCATGGCGCCGGGAGTGGCCTTCGGCGCCTGGCCGATGACGTGTACGCGACCCTCCCTGCATGGGTCACGGCGAGGCTCGTGGTCGCCGCATCGATGTTGTCGGCACGCCTCGTGGCCGATGGCCTCATGGATGACGTGGACAGGCCCATGCAGGTGGGTCGGGGCCTCATGGCCTGGGACGGCGACTGGTACCGGGCTCTCGTGGACTTCGGGTACGACGGTGTGCGCCTGGAGGGGGTCCGGTTTTTCCCGGGGCTCATGCTGCTGGGCAGGCTCTTCGACCTGGTCCTGCCGGGCGGATCGATGGTGGCGCTCCTGGTCGTGGCCAACACAGGGGCACTGGCGGCCGGCGTGCTGCTGCGGCGTCTGGTGCTGGCGGAGACAGCCGACCCACGACTGGCCGATCGGGCGGTCTGGCTTCTGGCGCTGTTCCCCTCGGCCTTCGTCCTGGTATGGGGCTATGCGGAGGGGCCGTTCCTGGCAGTCGCCATCGGAGCCCTGCTGGCGTTGCGACACGGGCGCCTCTCGTGGGTGGCGGCACTGACGCTGGGAGCAGGCCTGCTGCGCCCCACGGGTGTGCTCCTTGCGCTACCGGTCCTAGTGGCCGTGTGGCGGCAGCGGCACGGTGCCACCGGCCGGCAACGCCTCGGAGGCATCGCAGCGGTCCTGGGTGGTCCGATTGGGGCAGGTTCCTACGTGGCCTGGGCCTCGTTACACTTCGACGACCCCCTGATACCCCTGACGGTTCAGCGGGACCTCCGGGGAGCGCCGATAGACCCGTTCAGCCGGCTCTACGAGGGCCTCGGGGAACTGTTAGGCCCCGAGGTGGTCGGCGACGGCCTCCACATCCCGTTCGCCGTGGGCTTCCTGGTGGTCGGAGTCGTCCTCCTCCGGTCATGGCCTGCGCGCTACGGCATCTTCGCCCTGGCATGCCTAGCCACGGCCCTGGCAGCCGACAACCTGAACAGTCTCGAGAGGTACGCGCTGAACGGGTTCCCAGTGGTCATGGGGTTGGCGACGGTGGCCGGCCACCGTCGACTCCGCGTTGCGGTGCCGGTGCTCTCGGCGGGTTGCATGTTCGCCCTCGGCGTCCTGGCATCGCTCGGCCGCTACGTGCCCTAACCCCGGCTGCCCTGGCCCGGCAAGTCCGGAGACGCGGAAACGGCTCCGAGTAGCCTTCCGGCGAACCGGTCAACTCCTCGGAGCCGCTCCTCGGCGTTCCACTTCCACCTGACGAGCCGTCCCGTCGGACGACACGCACCCGGGACCGAACCCCGAAGGGTTCCGTCCTGACCCGGTTGCCGGCGACCCGTCAGCCTCCGGCCCCACGTCCAACCCGACCACCTGCCCCCGGCGGGGCACAGGCGCACCCGATCCCTCCCGTGCCCGACGGCACCGGAGCGACCTGACGCCACCCGGCACACCGTGCCCGGTTCCACCCCGGTCGCTACCACCATCCGTCGATGGCGGCTCAACCCGGTGTGGCCCGGACCCAGCCGGCGTCTCGTCCGGAGGGACTCCTCCGGGCCTTGCGACCCGGTCTCGTCTCTCCGGCCTTGACACCACTGTGCCTGCGGCCGACCAACCGCTCCATGAG
>DQOF01000004.1 GCA_015658775.1 Acidimicrobiia bacterium
CGCGGGCCGTGGCCTGGTGGTCAGAGGGACGCTCAGTCCTGACGCGTCCAGTCCCCCGACCGGCCTCCGGACTTCTCCCACAACGCCAGGTCGCCGATCGTCATGGAACGGTCGCGGGCCTTGCACATGTCATAGACGGTGAGCGCCGCGACCGAGCAGGCGGTGAGCGCCTCCATCTCGACGCCGGTGCGTTCGACCGTCTCGGCGACCGCCTCTATGTCCACCCAAGCCTCGCCGACGATCAGCTCGACCGACATGGAGCTCAACATCAACTGGTGGCACAGCGGGATCAGCTCGGCGGTCCGCTTCGCCGCCTGGATGCCTGCCACCCGGGCGACCGCCAGCACGTCGCCCTTGGCGACGGTGCCGCCGGACAACGCCTCGGCCGTCTCTGCACGCATCGACACCCGGGCACGGGCCATCGCGCGGCGGCGGGTGACCCGCTTGTCGCCGACGTCGACCATCCGGGCACGGCCCTCGGTGTCGAGGTGGCTGAAGCCGTCACCCCCGACGCTCATTGCCCGACCACGGGTTGGGTCAGCCGCCAATCTGGGACATGGAGCGGGCAGGCCTTATGAAGTTGACGGTGCCGATACCGTGACCAGCCCACTTGGCACCCACCGCACGTTCGATGAGGTCGCAGATCTCGTCGTCGGTGGCTCCGGCCCGCAGGAGGCCGCGCAGGTCGAACTCGTCGACGGCGAACAGGCAGTTCCGGAACTGGCCGTCGGCGGTCAGTCGTACCCGGTCGCAGGTGTCGCAGAACTTCCTGGTGACGCTCGCCACCACCCCGAACTCGCCACCACCGTCTGCGTACCGGAAGCGGGTCGCTGGAGCCGATGTCCTCGCGACGGGGACCAGCGGGAAGACCTCGCCGATGGTCGACACGATCTCGCTCTGCGTGACGACTGCGTTGTTCGACCAGGCCTCGTCGGCATCGAGGGGCATGAACTCGATGAACCGCACGATCACGCCCCGCTCCCGTCCGAACTCGGCGAACTCGACCAACTCGTCGTCGTTCACCCCCCGCATGACGACGACGTTCACCTTGACGGGATCGAAGCCCGCCCCTATGGCGGCGTCGATGCCGTCCAGGACCGCCGTGAGCTCGTCCCGGAGCGTGAGTTCCAGGAACCGGTCCCGCCGCAGCGAATCCAGCGACACGTTGATGCGCCTCAGCCCGGCAGCGGCCAGGTCGTCGGCCACATGCTTGAGGGTGGCGCCGTTGGTGGTCAGAGACAGGTCCACCGGCAGCACGGCCAGCATCCCGACCAACGTCGTCAACCGGGCCCTCACCGTGGGCTCACCACCGGTGAGGCGAATGCTCGAGATGCCGTAGCGCTCCACCATCAGCCGCGCTACCCGTTCGATCTCCTCGAACGACAGCAGCTCCTCGCGGGGCAGCCACTCGAGACCGTCGGCCGGCATGCAGTACCGGCAACGGAAGTTGCACCGGTCGGTGACCGAGATGCGCAGATCCCGGTGCACGCGCCCGAAGGAGTCGATCAGGCTGCGGCTCATACCCCGCATCGTAGAGGCAACAGGTCGACCCGGAAACATCGCCGGGGGTGGATGGCCACCCGGGCCCCGACCAGCGTCATCGCAACAGGATCACCTCGACATCGCCACCGTCGGGTATTCCGACACCGTCTGGCAGCACCGCCAACCCGTCGGCACCGGCCATCGCCGACAACTGGTGCGAACCCTGGCCCCCCGCCGAGGCCACGGTGTAGGCGCCGTCGAGGTAGTCGACCACCACCCGGACGAAATGGACCTTGCCGTCGGCCCTGCGTTCCAACGGTCCGTCGGCGACGGCCATCACGCGTGGCCGGTCGATCCGTCCATGGCCCAGCATCGAACGCAGGGCCGGTCTGGCGAACAACTCGAACGACACCATCGACGACACGGGGTTTCCCGGCAGTCCGAACACCGGGACGCCGTCGACAAGGCCGAACGCCAACGGCTTGGCCGGCTTGATGGCCACCTGCATCCAGCGCATGTCCCCGATCCGGTCCAACACCGTCTTCACGTAGTCGAAGTCACCCATGCTCACGCCACCCGAGGTGAGGACGGCGTCGCACGAGGCGACACCCTCGCGGACGGCCGCTTCGATGGCCTCCTCGTCGTCGGGGACCAGGCCCAGGTCGATTCCCGTGACACCCAACTCCTCGACCAGGGCCAGGAGGGCGTCGCGATTGCTGTCGCGGATCTGGCCGGGAGCCGGGGTCCCCTCGACGAGCTCGTCACCGGTCGACAGCACGCCCACCCGTAGGCGTTGGTAGACGGTGACCGTGCGACAGCCGATGCTGGCCAGGACCCCGATGTGGGCAGGGCCCAGCACCGTGCCGGCTGCGAACACCTCCTGGCCGGGACGCAGGTCCTCGCCCACCCCGCGCACATGGTTGCCGACGGGCACCTCGACCTCCACGGCCACACGGTTCCCGTCGACTGACACCGTCGTGCGTTCGACCATCACCACGGCATCGGCGCCGTCCGGCATCGGCGCGCCGGTCATGATCCGCATCGCCTCACCCGGGCCCACATCACGGTCGGCCACCATGCCCGCCGCCAGAGTCCCGATGACCGCCAGGTCGACCGGCGCCCCGACGGTGTCGGCGGCTCGCACGGCGAACCCGTCCATGGCCGTGTTGGCGAATGGGGGAACCGATTCAGCCGTCGTTACCGCCTCGGCGGCGACCAGCCCGCGGACGCCGCGCAGGGCGACCCGCTCCGACACCGGCGGTGGACACCGGTCCAGCACGAAGACCCTGGCTTCGTCGAACGGGATCACGCGGCGATGATAACCGTCGGCCTGTCGCCCGGACCGTGGTCAGCCACCAGCCGACCAGGTACCCTCGCCGCCGTCCAACATGCGCTGGATGTTGCTCCTGTGTCGCACGACGACGAGCAACGCCAGACCCACGGCCGCCAGGATCTCGACGGGGGGTGCGCCTGCCCAGGCGACGAGGATCGGCAGGACGACGGCCATGGTGAGAGACCCCAGCGAAGCCTTCCTGGTCAACCTGGCCACCAGTAAGAACACGGCGGCGCATGCGACTGCCTGCAGGGGAAACAGCACCATCGCCCCGCCGCCTCCGGTGGCCACGCCCTTACCGCCGCGCAGGCGCCTGGTGATCGGGAGGACGTGGCCCAGGGTTACCGCCGCCCAGCATGCGGTCGCCAGTGGGCGACCATCGACAGCCAGGCCCATCGCCGTCGCCACGGCTCCCTTGCCCAGGTCGGCGGCGAACACGATGAGGCCGGCTCTGCGACCGACCACCCTGTAGACGTTGGTCGCGCCCGGATTGCCCGATCCCTCCTTTGTGGGATCCAGTCCCCTGCGGCCGGCTACCACGTGGGCAGATGGGAGCGTCCCCACCAGATACGCGACCACCACCACGAGCACAGACACCACGATCACCGGTCCAGCATCACGCCTCGGGGCCCACTTGCGGCGGATTAGACGGGAAAATGGGCTCACGCCGGCCGACAGACCTGCCCGCCGATCCAGCCGGAGCATCGGAGGTGGCCGCGTACCCCCGATACACTGCGTCGTCGGCTTCCCGCCTCCCCATCCAGCCATCTACCCGAGCCGATTCCGTATGCCCACCTACCAGTACCGCTGTCGCGACTGCACCACCGAGTTCGAGATCCGGCAGTCGTTCAGCGACGACCCGATCACCGTGTGCCCGACCGATGGATGCCCCGGCCTGCTCCGCAAGGTGTTCAGCGGGGTGGGCATCTCGTTCAAGGGCGACGGCTTCTACAAGAACGACCACGGGTCGAGCGCCGCGAAGCGCAGGTCCGAGGTCTCGACGGCCTCCTCTGGTGGCTCCGATGCCTCGACGTCGGGCGGGTCGGACACCTCGGGCACATCCGGGGACAAGGGCGGTGGTGCAGACAAGGCGTCGACGTCGAACGGTTCCGGCGGCGGTGCCGACAACAAGCCCGCGCCGGCCAAGGCGCCAGCCACCTCCGACTCCTGACCACCCCGCCTCCCCCGGCACCCACACCTCCCCGACCCGTACCGGAGTGAACCGGGAGGACCCATGGGGTACCTGCTCGCCCGCCTGCGCATCTGGGCTGCGCACCACCGGCTGGCCTGGTGGCTGAGCGCTGCCGGCCTCGCCGGGATCACCGTGCAGTCTGTCGCCAGGGTCGAACCATGCTCCGTGGTCGCCGAACCGGTACCCGACACGGCGGCCGGAAAGCTCCGGCAGGCAAGCGGGGAATCGCCCTCGACCGTGGCAGCCGCTCGGGTACTCGACCTGGAAGACGACACGGTCACCGTCGCCGTACCCGTCGAGCTGGTGCCCGATCTGGCCTCGGCACGCCGCTGGGGCGACGTAGGGCTGGCGCTCGTGCCCGATTGACCCCGCCGCCTGTCGAGCCCGCTGCCCGAAGAGAAGGAGGTTCCGGCCCGGTCAGCGGTACGACGATGCCAGCAGGGCCAGCACGCCGACGCCCGCCACGACCCGGTAGGCAGCGAAGCCTCCCAGCCCCACCCGGGCCACGAAAAGCAGCATCCAGTGCACGGCCAGCCAACCGCTCACCGCAGCGGCGAGGGTTCCCCACACGAACGGTGGCCACCAGCCGGCCGGTACTGCCAGGTCAGCGGCCTTCACCAGGCCCGCGCCCGCCACGACCGGAAGGCTCATCAGGAACACGAGACGGGTGGCTGCCTCGCGCTCGAGGCCGAGACCACGACCGACGCTCAGGGTCACGCCCGCGCGGGACACGCCCGGCTGGAACGCCAGGCCCTGGGCAGTGCCCAGCAACAGGGCGTCGCGCAGTCGGAGGTCGTGGAGACCACGGGTACCGGGTCGCCGGTCTGCGAGGTACATGAGCACGCCGAACACGATCAGGCACACAGCGACCAGCCAGGTCCGGTCACCCAGGTCCTCGGTCACAGCCAGGACCAGCAACCCCAGGAGACCTGCGGGCACGGCCGTTACCACCAGCAGCCACGCCACGCGCGCGTCGCCGCCGACCGGCCCCCTGACCCTCAGCCAACGCATGCCCGCACCGCCATAACGGGCCACGTCGGACCTGAGATAGGCGACCGCACCCATGAGGGTGCCCAGGTGGAGGGCTACGTCAAACGCATTCTCGAGTGCGTCGTCGCCGCCGAAGCTGTCCCAGCCGAACAGCCACGGGACGAGTGCCAGGTGACCACTGGACGAGACCGGGAGGAACTCGGTCAGGCCCTGGACCAGGCCCAGCAGGATGGCATGGAGAACCGACATGGCCTCGAAGCTCAGATACCGGAGACGGTGAGCTCGCCGATGACGACGGTGACCCCCGCAGCGTTCATCGGCAACCACTCCAGGTCGTCGGCAACCTCCCTGATCTCGTGGAGCATCCGCTGGATTGTCGACGCGATCGTGAATTCGCGCACCGGTTCGGCCAACTCTCCTCTCCGGATGCGCAGGCCTTCGGCCCCGGTCGAGAAGTCACCGCTGACCGGGTTGACGCCCGAATGCAGCCCGCTCACGCCCTGGACAAGGATGCCGTCGTCGATCCCGGCGATGAGATCGGCCGGGCGGCGCGGGCCGGGCAGCAACGACACGGCCTGGACCCCGACGCCGGGAGTCGACGCATAGCCTCGCACGGCCGAACCCGTGGAAACGGTGCCTGCCCTGCGGGCCGTCTGGCTGTTGTGAACGAACCGGTCGAGCCTCCCACCGTCTATGAGAACGTTGCGCCGGGTTGCCAACCCCTCGCCGTCCGTCGCCGTGGCAGAGAAGGCCGCTGCGTCGGTCGGATCGTCGACCAGGGTGACCACGGAGGAGGCGACGTCGTCACCCAGCCGGTCGACGAAGAGCGACCTCCCCTTCTGCACCATCTCGCCGCTGAGCGTGCCGCCGCCGATCCCGAGGAACTGGGCGGATACCCACGGGTCCAGCACCACGGTGAAGCGTCCCGAGGCCGGCTTGACCGCTCCCAGCATGCGAGTGGCCCGGTCGGCCGCCTCTGTGGCGGCACGGGCGATGTCCAGGTCGCCGGGCTCACGACCTAGCGAGAAGCCGAAGCCGGTCTGGGTCTCGCCGTCCTGCTCCGCGAGCGCATAGGACGACACGAAGCATCCCGTCTCCCTGCTGCAGGCCCGGATGCCCGTGGAGGTCGCCACCGCCGTCTCCGTGACGGAGTCCGCGTACTCGGCTGACTCGACACCGGCGATGCGCCCGTCGGCCTCACGTGTCAGCCGCTCCAGGTCGAGGGCCATGGCCACCTTGGCGTCGGTGGGATGGTCGGCCAGGGCTGCCCGATGGAGGTCCAGGACGGCGGGCTCGACGCCGTCGGGCTCGGCCACACCGCAGAACTCATCGGGGGTGGCGAACGTGAGGTTGTCGCGGGCCTCGGCGAGAGCCTCGGCCACGGCGGCTTCGTCCAGGGTGCCGGTGTAGGCGAAGCCCTGCCGGCCGTCGCTCACGACACGCACCCCGACTCCCTGCGACTCGGCGACGGTCAGGGACTCGACCTCGCCCTCGTAGGCGCGCACCTCGGTCTCGCGTTCGTGCACCACCACGACCTCGATCTGCTCACCGGCCACGGCGCGGCCGACGAACCGGTCGGCTATGTCCAGCAACTCGGCCATCTCAGGCCGCCGTCCCACCCACGGTGAGCCGGGTCACCCGCAGCGTCGGGGTACCGTCGCCGACCGGCACGCCCTGGCCGTCCTTGCCGCAGGTGCCCGGCGAACCCATGGCGAAGTCGCCGGCGATGGCGTCGATGTCCAAGAGCGTCTGGGGCCCGTTGCCGATCAGGTTGCCGTCGCGGATCGGGTAGGTCAGCTCTCCGTCCTCGATCAGGTATGCCTCGGTCATGCCGAATACGAAGTCGCCCGTTGCGGTGTTCACCTGTCCACCTCCCAACTGGGCTACGTACACGCCGTGTCGGGTGCCGGCCAGGATCTCATCAGGGTCGGCGTCGCCAGCCCCCAGATACGTGTTGGTCATACGGACCATCGGGAGGTGCCGGTAGCTCTGACGCCTGCCGTTTCCCGAACTGGGGCGGCCCTCCCTGCGTGCGCGCAGGTGGTCCCACATGTAGTCGGTCAACATGCCGTCCCGGATGAGGACGTTGCACTGAGCCGGCCGGCCCTCGTCGTCGATGGCGTAGCGGCCCCACTCCCCGGCCATCGTGCCGTCGTCCACGAGAGTGACGATCGGGGCCGCCACCTGCTCACCGAGTCGGCCGGCGAACACGGACGCCGACTTGGCCACCAGGTCGGCCTCCAGCCCGTGGCCGCACGCCTCGTGGAACAGCACACCGCCGCCGCCCGGTCCGATCACGACAGGCATCTCGCCGCTCGGCGCGGGAACGGCCTCCAGCTTGGCGAGCGCCCGCCGGGCCGCCCGCCGGGCTAGGTCGCCGACGTCCACCCGGTCGAACAGTTCGAACCCCACGGTGTGGCCGACCGACTCGCGGCCGGTCTGCATGCCCATGTCCCCCGTGGCGACACATGAGACCGAGAACAGGGTCCGTACCTGGCTGTCGCCGGTCAACAGGCCGTCGCTGTTGGCTATCAGGATTCGGCGGTGGCTGTCGGCGTACCTGGCGGCGACCTGGGTGATTGCCCCACCACTCGACCGGGCTGCTACATCGGCGCGCTCGAGGAGGGCCACCTTGTCAGCCTTCGGCACATCGCCGGGCATCACCTCCACCGGACCCACCGCCGGAGTGGCCCCCGCAGCGAGGACCACTTCGCGCACCCCGCCGCCACCGCCGCGCGCTGCCGCAGCAGCGGCCTCGGCGGCTGCCCGCAGACCGGTCCGGCTGAGG
Source organism: Acidimicrobiia bacterium (assembly GCA_015658775.1). GTDB lineage: Bacteria > Actinomycetota > Acidimicrobiia > Acidimicrobiales > MedAcidi-G1 > UBA3125. Next base: position 7,786 of record DQOF01000004.1, read on the forward strand.
TCGGCCGTGTGGGCGAAGCCCGTGGTGTCGCCCACGACGACCCGCACGCCGGCACCCCGGTCACGACCGCTCGTGAGCTCCTCCACCCTGCCGTCGTCGAACAGCGCTGAGATGCCGCGGCGGTCCTCGACGAAGACCTCGGCGAACTCGCCACCGGTCCGCATCGCCACAGTCAGGGTCTCCTGGAGCAGGCCCGGATCCAGCAACGGGGCACCCCCGTCGGGACCGTCGTGCGACTCGTTCTGCACAGCTTGTTCCTCTCTGTGTGGCATCTGGGTGACAGGTCGGCTGACCACCCCGCACCTGTGCACGTACCACCCGGAGTGCGGTATCCGAGCGGTTGCGTATGGTACCGCTGTGCCCGGGCCACCCGGAGCCGGGCCGGGCCGACGGGCCGCTACCCCGAACCCGGGGCGGGACATGTACCGTTTACGGGCCCTACCGTTCCAAGCCCTACCGTTCCAAGCCCTACCGTCCCAACAGGTCCTCCCGACTGGTTCGCACCGTGCAACTCGACTCGATCCGATCACCCGGTGATCTCCGCAATCTCGGCCCCGACGAGCTCCGGTCGCTCGCGGCCGAGATCCGCACACGCGTGGTCGATGCCGTCTCCCGCACCGGCGGGCACCTGGGCTCCAACCTCGGCGTCGTGGAGTTGACCCTCGCCCTGCACCGGGTCTTCGACAGCCCCGACGACATCATCCTCTGGGACGTCGGACACCAGGCCTACGTCCACAAGATGCTGACGGGCCGCCTGGACGACTTCGAGAGCCTGCGCCAGGCGGGCGGCCTCTCCGGATACCCGTCCCGGGCCGAGTCACCGCACGACTGGATCGAGAACTCCCACGCCTCGACGGTGCTCGGCTACGCCCACGGACTCGCCACGGCGCAGGCCCTCACAGGTGGCGACAGGCGGGTGGTGGCCGTGATCGGCGACGGTGGCATGACCGGCGGCATGGCGTTCGAGGGACTCAACAACCTGGGGCACAGCAAGCTGGCGGTCACCGTCGTGTTGAACGACAACGGCCGGTCCTACGCCCCCACTGTGGGTCGCCTGTCCGAGAGCCTGATCCGCATCCGCGCCAACCCGACGTACATGCGCAGGCAGCGTCGGCTCGAGGAGCTCGCAGAGCAGATGCCGTGGGTTGGCGAGATCCTGGAGCGGAGCATCAGCGCCACCAAGGCGGCCCTGAGGGAGATGTTCGAGCCGACCGCATTCTTCGAGGCGCTCGGCGTCCACTACCTGGGCCCCTTCGACGGCCACGACATCGCGGAGATCGAGGAGGCCCTCACCAACGCCGTCGAGTTCGAGGGGCCGGTCGTGGTGCACGTCCTGACCCAGAAGGGCCGGGGCTTCGAGCCCGCCGAGCAGGACCCGGTCAAGCACATGCACGACACGTCGGGCGTGAAGCCCGGCAGTTACACCGAGGCGTTCACGGAGTCACTCATAAAGGCGGCCGAGTCCCGACCCGAGGTCGTCGCCATCACGGCCGCCATGCCGGACTCCACGGGGCTTCTCCCGTTCCGGGACCGCTTTCCCGACCGCTGCTTCGACGTCGGCATAGCCGAACAGCACGCTGTGACCGCCGCTGCGGGGATGGCGATGGGCGGGCTGCGACCCGTCGTCGCCATCTACTCCACCTTCCTGACACGAGCGATCGACCAGGTGAACCTGGACATCGGCCTCTACGGGCTGCCCGTGGTCTTCTGCCTGGACCGGGCAGGCATCACCGGCGACGACGGACCGTCACACCACGGCCTGCTGGACATGGTCCTGCTCACGAAGGTTCCCGGCATGACCGTGTTCGCGCCCTCCTCGTACCAGGAGCTCCAGCAGATGCTGAACGACGCCCTGGACATCACCGACGGGCCGGTCTCCATCCGCTGGTCGAAGACCGAGGCCCCCCACGTGGACTGGGACCAGGTGGGTCGGGGCATGGACGCCCGGCGAGTCACCGACGAGGATCCCGACGCTCAGGTGTGCCTGCTCGGGGTCGGCAAGATGCTGGCCGTGGCCGTGAAGGCGGCAGGCCTTCTGGCCAGCCGGGGCGTCACGGCCTCGGTATGGGACCCCCGGGTCGTGCGGCCCCTCGATCCCGGGATGCTGGCCGACGCGGGCAGGCACGGACTGGTGGTGACCATCGAGGACGGGATAAGGGAGGGCGGGTTCGGGAGTGCCGTCCAGGACGCCCTGTCGGTGTCAGCGCCAGACGCCCGTGTAATGGTGCTCGGCGTACCGGTGGGCCACCATGCGCACGGCAGGCCCGACGACCTGTTGGAGTCGTTCGGACTCGACGCCCGCGGGGTGGCCGACTCGGTGCTGCAGCGCCTGGGCTGAGCCTCTCCTCCCCCGACCGCCTGAGCCGTCCCGGTCGGAGATTCGGTCGGAGATGGGTCCCGCTATGACTACCCGCTATGAATAGAAGGGGTTGTCTCCGGCCGCGTGGTCGGTGGCGTCGATGACCTCGGTCACCTCTGGAATGGCCTCCAGGATTGCCTTCTGGATTCCTTCGGTGAGGGTGGCCTGACTCATCGAGCAGCCCTGGCACCCGCCTCCCATCGTCACGAAGACGGTGCCGCCGTCGACGCCCACGAGGGTGGCAAAGCCACCGTGCGACGCCAGGGCGGGGTTGATGCGCTGGTCGAGCAACTGGGTCACACGCTCGGGCAACTCACCGGTGAGGTCGAGGGTGCCGATGTCGCCCAGAGGATTGGGCCGGTTGGGGTTGCGGACCACCAGCCCGCCCTGGACCGGGTTGCTGGGCAGGTCGAGGGTGGAACCACCCAGCTTGGCGCGACTGTCGGCCGGAACGAGGACCGTGAGACCGTCGGAGTCCCACCGGATATCATCAGGATCAGCCTCGGCGATGGGCACGAAGGCCAGGTCGTAGACGTAGTCGATGCCCGACACGCCGGTGACGGCGATGCGCAGCGCCAGGGTCTCGGGATCGTCCTCGGCGCC
>DQOF01000111.1 GCA_015658775.1 Acidimicrobiia bacterium
AACTCCACTGCCACCAACGGCACCTATTTCCCGTTCGACCTCCACTCCGTTGCCGGAAAGACCGGTACCGCCGAGGTGCGCGGGAGGGCCGACACATCCCTGTTCGCCGCCTTTGGTCCTGCCGACTCACCGACCCACGTGGTGGTGGCCGTCCTGGAGGAGGCCGGATTCGGCAGTCGGGTCGCCGCACCCCTGGTGGCCAGGGTGCTGAAACCGGTCCTCACCGGGAGCGTTCCGGTGGCGCCGACAGAAGCCGTGCGCTACGCCCGCTCCACGGCCCTGCCCCTCTGCGTGGCGTGGTACGAGTGGATCACGGGCGACCTCCTGGAGCGGCTGGAGGGCGTGGACCCCGGTGCCGACCCCGACAGCGGCCCGGTGCTCGACGCCGACGGTGTAGTGCGCGTCCGTGGCGAGCGGGTTGACTGCGGGGAACTGATCGACGAGTTGCTGACCACCCTTGGGAGCGGGTGATGGTGGACCTCCGCAAGCCGCGTTTCGACCGGCCGACCGTCCTGCGCCACGTGGACCTGGTGCTTCCGGTTCTGGCATTCGCCGTGGCTGCCATCGGCGTCGTGATGGTCTACTCGGCCACCCGTGGGCCTGCCACCGAGTTGCGTCCGGCCGAGACGGGCTTCCTGAACCGCCAGATGGTGTACGTCGGCATCGGCGTGGGGACCATGGTCATGACCGCATGGATCGGGCACCGTTGGGCCCGGCGCCTGGCCGTGCACGCCTACCTGGGCCTCCTGGCCCTGCTGTTCGGCGTGCTCGTGGCCGGCGTCGAGGTGAGGGGGAGCAGGGCGTGGTTCCAGTTCGGCGGCTACCAGTTCCAACCCTCGGAGTTCGGCAAGGTGGCTGTCATCGTCGCCCTGGCGGCATGGCTGGGCGCAGCCCGACACGTGGGCGCCGTCCGGCTGGCCGTGGCGATACTGATAGTCGGAATACCGGTCTCGGCAATTCTCCTCCAGCCCGACCTGGGCACGATCCTGGTATACGGAGCGATAGCCGCCGGCATGGTTCTCGTCGCCGGGGTGAAGGGCCGCCACCTGCTGATCCTGGGACTCCTCCTGCTCACCGGCCTGGTGGCCGTCCTGCAGTCGGACCTGCTGGCCGACTACCAGGTGAAGCGGCTTATGGTGTTCATCGACGACCAGGCCAACACCGCTGCCAGCTACAACCTCGAACAGGCACAGGTGGCGATCGGCAACGGCGGACTGACGGGCCAGGGCCTCTTCGAGGGAACCCAGAACATCTCGGATCTCGTTCCCGAGCAGCAGACCGACTTCATCTTCACCGTGATCGCAGAGGAGACCGGCTTCGTGGGCAGCGCCGTGGTCCTGGGGTTGATAGGCCTGCTCCTGGCACGGATCTGGCGCATCGGCCGAATCGCCGACGACCGGTTCGGGCTCCTGCTGGCCGCAGGCGTGTTCTCGATGATCCTCTTCCAGGTCTTCCAGAGCGTTGGCATGGCAACGGGGATCATGCCCATCACCGGCATCCCCCTGCCCCTCGTGAGCTATGGCGGCTCGTCGGTGGTGACGACCTTCGTGGGCCTGGGCCTTGTCCAGAGCGTGCACATGAGGCGCCATCAGCGCAGTACGTGACCAGGGCCGCCTGGGAGTGCAGCGTCCCGTCTGTGCTGGATATTGGTAGGCTCACCAGGTCATGAGTTCGCTCTGGCCTGAGCTCGAGCGTGTTCTCGGCGAGGTCCAGAAGCCGGCCCGCTACATCGGTTGCGAGGACGGGATGATCGTCCCGACGCACCGGCCTGACAAGGCGGCCTGGCTCCTGATCTACCCGGACACCTACGAGGTGGGGCTCCCCAATCAGGGTCTTCAGATCCTGTACGAGATCATCAACGAACGACCCGATGCGGTCGCCGAACGGGCCTACGCGCCCTGGACCGACATGGCGGACGTGCTCCGCTCGAACGGGCTGCCCCTCTTCTCGCTGGACTCGCATCGGCCGGCATCGGACTTCGACATCCTGGCGTTCAACCTCTCCTCCGAGCTCGTCTACACAAACCTCCTGGAGTGCCTCGACCTGGCTGGTGTACCCCTGCATGCCGACGAGCGCACCTCCGACGACGCCCTCGTCATCATCGGCGGCCACTGCGCCTACAACCCCGAGCCCCTGGCCGACTTCGTGGACGCTGCGGTGCTGGGCGACGGCGAGGAGGTGGTCTCCGAGATCACCGAGGTGGTCCGGGACTGGAAGGCATCGGGCCGGGGGTCACGCCATGACGTGCTCCGTGAGCTCTCACGCCTGGACGGCGTCTACCTGCCGTCCATGTACGACGCCGAGTACGACGGCGACACCCTCGTGGCGGTCACCCCGCGCATGGACGGAGTCCCGGCGGTCGTGGAGAAGCGGACGATCGCCGACCTCGCCGACTGGCCGTACCCGAAGAACCAGTTGGTGCCGCTCACCGAGGTCGTGCACGACCGGCTGAACGTCGAGGTGTTCCGGGGCTGCACCCGGGGCTGCCGGTTCTGCCAGGCGGGGATGATCACCCGCCCCGTGCGTGAGCGACCGGCCGAACAGGTGCGGACCATGGTCGCCGACGGCCTACGGCGCACCGGGTACGACGAGGTGGCCCTGACATCGCTCAGTACCGCCGACTTCAGCGGCATCGAGGAGGTCGTCGCCGCGGCCGTGTCCGACGATGCCTGCGGGCAGGTGTCGGTGTCGCTGCCGAGCCTGCGGGTCGATGCCTTCACAGTGGGCATCGCCGCCGAGATCCAGCGCGCCCGACGCACGGGACTGACCTTCGCGCCGGAGGCCGGCACGTGGAGGATGCGCCAGGTGATCAACAAGTTGATCAACGAGGAGGACCTATACGGCGCCGTCGAGTCCGCCTTCTCCCAGGGCTGGCGTCGGGTGAAGCTCTACTTCCTGACGGGCTTGCCGACCGAGACCGACGAGGACACGCTGGCCATCCTGGAGTTGGCGCGCCGGTGCATAGAGGTCGGCCGGAAGTACCACAGCAGCCCGACCGTGACGGTTTCACTGGGTGGATTCGTGCCGAAGCCGTTCACCCCCTTCCAGTGGTTCGGCCAGAACACGGAGGTGGAGCTGCGACGCAAGATCGGCCTCCTGCGAGACGAGATCCGCAACGGTGGCAGGACCTACAACGGTGTGAAGTTGAAGTGGCACGATGCACGGGCGTCGGTGGTCGAGGGCCTGTTCAGCCGGGGCGACCGTCGACTGGGTCCGGTCATCGAGGACGTGTGGCGCAACGGGGGCGTCTTCCAGGAATGGAGCGAGCACTTCGACATCGCCCTCTGGGAGGACGCCATGGTCCGCCAGGGCCTCTCCCTCGACAGTTACGTCTACAGGCACCGCACCGAACACGAGGTCCTGCCATGGGACCACCTCTCCGCGGGGCTGCACAGGGACTTCCTATGGCAGGACTGGCGCGATGCCCTCGACGAGTTGGGGCTGGAGGACTGTCGCTGGATCCCCTGCTACGACTGCGGCGCCTGCACCGGCTACGGCATCGAGCACGTCGTCGCCTCGGCGACCCCGCCGGCCGGTGGCAGCCAGGGCACGGGCCAGGGCACCGATCACCGCAACGGAGCCGACACGGCGGTGCCGGTGACGCTGACCGCCCGTCCGAGGGTGACGGTCGGGACGGGTTCGTGATGCGGCTCCGGATCCGGTTCGCCAAGTTGGGCAAGGTGCGTTTCACTAGCCACCGCGACGTGGCGCGCATCTGGGAGCGGGCGCTCAGGAAGGCGGCCCTGCCGGTCGCATACAGCGAGGGCTTCTCGCCCCGGCCGAAACTCTCGTTCGGGCTGGCCCTGTCCACCGGATTCGAGTCCCATGCCGAATACCTGGACATACAGTTGAAGGAACAGGACGGTGGAGAGGCCGCCCCGTGGGACCGTACGACGGCCGACGATATGGCCAGGCGACTGGACGAGGCTCTACCCGTCGGGATCGATGTCCTGGCCGTGGCACCGACCGACCGTGGGGGAGACTCCCTCCAGCAGGCGGTTGTGTCGTGTACCTGGGCTATCGACATCGACGACCTGGACACGGAACAGGCCGCCGAGCAGGTGGCCAGGCTGCTTGCAGCCGAACAGATCGTCGTCGAACGCGAGCGGAAGGGGCGGATCGTCTGCGAGGACATCCGCCACCAGGTGCTGGCACTCGACGTCTCCGAGGCGACGGAAACCGGGGTACGGCTGCTGGCCGACCTCGGAACCCAGCCTCGAGCACTACGACCGGAAGAACTGCTGGCGGCGATGGATCCGTCGCTGGAGGCCCGGTCGGTGTGCAGGATGCACCAATGGATGTTGCAGGAAGACGCGCGCGTCGAACCCCTTACGGTCGATGCCGTCCCTGCCCCGCTCGCCGAGGTGCGAGCGTGATGAGAAGGGAATACACGGATGTCAGAGAATTCAGGCGACCAGAGGGCCGAGACGGCCCCGCTGGCCGACGCTGACCAGGGGTCGCAGCGGGCTGCCGCTGAGGTACCCGACAAGAAGCCGAAGATCGGCGACAGCCGCCCGGCGCCCAAGCCCAGGATCGGCGACAGCCGCCCGGCGCTCAGGTCCGGCGCCGGACCCGCCGATGGGTCCGGCAACGGTGGTGGAGGTAGGCGCCGCCGCCGTGGCGGACGCGGACGCGGTCGCGGCGGAGGTGGCGGACAGGGTGGAACGCAGGGGCCCGACAGCGGCCGGCCGGTCGAGGCGGTCACCGGTGGAGCGCCCGTTGAACTGGACGAGGCGACGCTCAAGAGCCGGCGCGGTCGCCGGCGGCGGGGCAAGCCGATCGGGCGCTACCTCATGTGCGTGAGCGTCACGGAAGGCGTGACCCAGTTGGCGATTCTGGAGGGGCGTGCGCTCATCGAGCACTACATCTCACGGCCCGCAGACGACGCCACCGAGATTCACGGCAACGTCTACCTGGCCAAGGTGCAGAACGTCCTGCCGGGAATGGAGGCGGCCTTCGTGGACATCGGCACTCCGAAGAACGCGGTCCTGTACAGGGGCGACCTGCAGTTCGACGCCGACGAGGTCGAGGGCGGCGCCCGCCCGCGCATCGAGCAGGTCCTGAGGGCAAGGCAGACGATCACCGCCCAGGTCACCAAGAACCCGATCGCACACAAGGGCGCACGCCTGACCCAGGAGGTGTCCCTGCCCGGCAGGTTCGTGGTGCTCGTTCCCAACAGCACGACGTACGGCATCTCCAAGCGCCTCCCGGACTCGGAGCGCAAGCGGCTGCGGTCGATCCTGGACAGAGTGAAGCCCCCGCAGCACGGCGTGATCGTGCGCACGGCGGCCGAGGGCATCACCGAGGAGGAGATCGCCCGCGACGTCGGTCGCCTGGCAGACCAGTGGACCGAGATCGAGGCGCTCGCCAAGCGCTCGCAGGCGCCCAGCCTGCTCTACCGCGAGCCCGAGATGGCCTTCCGGTTCATCCGCGAGGAGTTCAACAAGGACTTCCGGGGCGTCGTGATCGACGACAGGGACATGTACGAGAAGGTCAGGTCCTATGTGGAGAGCATCAACCCCGCCCTGGTCGACCGCATCACCTATCACGACTCCGAGGTGGAGGCCCTCCCGCTCTTCGAGCGCAACCACGTGCACGAGCAGCTCCGCAAGGCCCTCGACCGCAAGGTGTTCCTGCCGTCGGGCGGCTCGCTGATCATCGAGAGCACCGAGGCGCTCACCGTCATCGACGTCAACACGGGCAAGAACGTCGGCAGGTCGAGCCTCGAGGAGACGGTGTACCGCAACAACCTCGAAGCGGCCGAGGAGATCGCCCGGCAACTGCGCCTGCGCGACATCGGCGGCATCATCGTGATCGACTTCGTGGACATGGAGGTCAGGGCCAACCGTGAGAACGTGGGCCGTACCCTGCGCGATGCGCTCGCCCGCGACAAGACGCGCACGCAGGTCTTCGACATCTCGGACCTGGGGCTCGTGGAGATGACCCGCAAGCGGATCGGCGAGGGGCTGCTCCAGTCCTTCTCGGACGCATGTGCCGACTGTGACGGTCACGGTGTGGTGCTCGACGACGCCCTCCTGGCCGGCTCCGGCAGGGCAGGGCGACGATGACCCAGCGCACTCGACCGGCCCCCGACGAGCCACCGGTCACGGTGGTGTCCAACACCGTCGGGGATAACCTGCGTGCACTATGTACGCAGTGATCGCCACAGGCGGAAAGCAGTATCGGGTCGAGGAGGGCCAGCGGGTCATCGTCGAACGCCTCGGCGATCCCGGCACCGATGTTGAGTTGACCACCATCATGCTGGTCGACGGAGACGACGTGCTGGCCACCCCCGAGACGCTCGCGGGATCAGCGGTGACGGCCCGCATCCTGGCCGATGCCAAGGGCCCCAAGATCCGCGCATCCAACTACAAGAACAAGAGCAACCAGCGCCGCCGGTGGGGTCACCGCCAGCACCTGGCCGAGATCCAGATAACCGGAATCAAGAGGGGCTGAGGACATGTCCAAGACCAAGGGCGGCGGTTCCACCCGCAACGGCGGCGATTCCAACGCACAGCGCCTCGGCGTGAAGGTCTTCGACGGCGGTCGTGTGACCGCCGGCAGCATCATCGTGCGCCAGCGCGGCACCAGGTTCCACCCCGGCACCAACGTGGGGCGTGGCGGCGATGACACTCTCTTCGCCACCGCCGACGGCGTGGTGAAGTTCGGGTACCGCCTCGGGCGCAAGCTCGTGGACGTACGCAGCGACTGACCCCCCGGTCAGCGTCCGGGTTCTAGCGCCGGGCCCGGAAGCGTGCGTCGTACATGTTGGACTGGGTCCGCTGGCTCATCACCGAGGCCTGGTCGGGGTCTTCGGGAATCTCGGCGTAACCGGGTGCCACGGAGACCATCACCCCGAGTCCGCTGATTGCGGCGTAGGGTCATCCGTCGTCGAC
>DQOF01000182.1 GCA_015658775.1 Acidimicrobiia bacterium
ACCCACCTAGTGACGCTGCAGGGCCACGCCCCTCGACCGCCAGCGGGTCGACCGACGTGATCGGGACGCCTCGAACCTGTACCGGTCCGACATCCCGCGGCACTCGTCCATCTTCGGCATCGACCCACCCCGCTGAACCCACCTGCCCGGCCGCGCCCAACGGCCCCCGGCCACCAGACGGTGCCGCTGTGTGATGTCGATCATGCGCCTGCGGCAGCCAGTGCCCTCTCGGTGAGCACCCTGACGAGGTGCTCCCGGTAGGCCACGTCGGCATTGTTGTCCGATGGCGGCTCGGTGCCGTCGGCGGCCGCTGCGGCAGCCTCGACGGCCGATGCCCCTCCGGCCAGAGCCGCCTCGACAGCCGATGCCCGCAGCGGGATCTGGCCCATGTTGACCAGGCCCACACCGGCACCGCCCTCGGCCACCACCACGCCCACGATCGCCCAGTCCTGGGCCCGACGGTTGAACTTCTGGTAGCACCAGCCGCCGGTGGAGACCGGGACCCGGACCTCGGTCAACACCTCGTCGACAGCGAGCGCCGACTCCAGGAACCCCGTGAAGAAGTCCGTGGCCGCGATTTCCCGGGAGCCGCCCGGGCCGGTGGCCACAAGCGTGCCCCCGAGTGCCAGGACCGCCGCCGGCAGGTCGGATGCCGGATCGGCGTGTGCCAGGGATCCACCCAGCGTGCCCCTGTGCCTCACGGCCGGATCGCCCACCTGGGAGGCCACGTGGGCCAGCAACGGGCAGGCTTCGGCCAGGTCGGCCGAGTGTTCGAGCGTGCTGTGGCTCGTCAGCGCACCGATGGACACCGAGTCGCCGTCGACGCTGATGCCACGCAGCTCGTCTGCCCGACCGAGGTCGACCAGGACGCTGGGCCTGGCCAGGCGCAGCCTCATGAGCGGTATCAGGGACTGTCCACCAGCCAGCAGCTTGGCCTCGTCACCGTGCTCGCTGAGCGCCGCCACCGCCGCCTCGGCCGAATCGGCCCTCACGTATCCCACTGCTGCCGGGATCACGACGCATCTCCCGCGGCTGCCTCGATGGATCGTCGCACCGTCATCGGCGACGCCGGCATGGTCACGTCGGTGACACCCAGAGGCCTGAGAGCATCGACGACGGCGTTCATGACAGCAGGGGTGGAGGCGATGGTGCCAGCCTCTCCGACACCCTTGACACCCATCGGGTTGGTCGGAGAGGGGGTGACCGTGTGGTCCAGCTTCATGTCGATGCACTCGGCCGCGGACGGCACCAGGTAGTCGGCCAGGTTGGTCGACCGGCACTGGCCGTCGGCGTCGTAGACGGCTTCCTCCCAGAGGGCCTGGGCGACCCCCTGCACGATGCCGCCGTGCAACTGCCCCTCGACAATCATCGGGTTGATCTGGTTCCCGCAGTCGTCGACGGCCGCATAGTCGACCAGCTCGACCGCTCCGGTCTCCTCGTCGACCTCGACCACGGCGATGTGGGCGCCGAACGGGAAGGTGAAGTTGGGCGGGTCCCAGGAGACCTGAGCCTCCAGGTTCGGTTCGACACCATCGGGCAGGTCATGGGCGGTGAACGCACCAAATGCGATCGCCGCCAGCGGCACCTCGGCCCCGGGACTGCCCTTCACGCTGAAGGTGCCACCACTGAACTCCAGGTCGTCGACGCTGGCCTCGAGCATGTGGCCTGCGATCATGGCCGCCTTCTCGACGACCTTCTCGGTCGCCATCCAGATGGCGGTACCGCCCACCGACAGCGACCGGGACCCGTAGGTGTCCATTCCCAGCGGCGAGATGGCGGTGTCGGAGTGGAGTACCTCCACGTCGTCGGGATCGACGCCCAGGCGATCGGCGACGATCATCGACCAACAGGTCTCGTGGCCCTGGCCATGCGGGGTGGCACCGGTGACCACCTGCACCTTGCAGGTCGGAAGGATCCGCACCGTCGCCGATTCCCAGCCGCCAGCACCGTAGTTGAGCGCCGCCAGGGTGCGACTCGGCGCCAACCCACACATCTCCACATAGGTGGAGATACCGATTCCCAGGTGGGTGGTGGATCCCGATGCACGTCGGTCGGCCTGCTCTGCAAGGCGTTCATCCCACCCGATGAGCTCCTTGGCCCGGTCCAGGGCCGGTTGGTAGTTGCCGGAGTCGAATACCAGGCCGGCTGGCGAGTCGTAGGGGAACTTCTCGGTCGGGATGAAGTTCCGGGAGCGGATCTCGTCGGGGCCCACCCCCACCGCCAGGGCCAGGGAGTCCATTGCACGCTCGATCGCGTAGGTGGCCTCGGGTCTGCCGGCTCCCCTGTAGGCGTCGGTGGGCGTGAGGTTGGTGAACACGCTCTTGCAGGTGAACGAGTAGAGCGGCACGTCGTAGAGCCCGTGGTACAGGAACGCTCCCAGCAGCGGCACACCCGGTGCCACCAACTGGAGGTAGGCACCCATGTCGGCCAGGATGGTTGCCCTCACAACGGTCAACTTCCCGTCGGCGTCGGCTGCCAACTCGATGGTCTGGCGCTGGGCGCGTCCCTGGATGGTGGCTACCGCAGCCTCTGACCGACTCTCGGTCCAGCGAACGGGCACACGGTGACGCTGGGCCAGGGCCATGCAGAGGATCTCCTCGGCATAGACGTTCAGCTTGCAGCCGAACCCTCCCCCCACCGCCGGGGCGATCACGCGCAACTTCTGCTCGGGAACGCCCAAGGTGATAGATGCCATGACCTTCAGCACGTGGGGGATCTGGGTGGACGAGTAGAGCGTCATGTCGCCGTTGTGGGGCGCCGGGACCACGGCCACGCCACGTGGCTCCATGGGCGCCGGGATCAGGCGCTGGTGCACGTAGGTCTCGGTGACATGGTGGACGGCGTCCCGGAACGCCGCCTCGACGCCCTCAGGGTCCGGGATGAGCGGCCACTCATAGG
>DQOF01000088.1 GCA_015658775.1 Acidimicrobiia bacterium
CCAGGACCCGAGGCGCGGTAGACGTCTATCTGCAGGTCGTTGTCATCGATCTCGACCTCGATCTCCTCGGCTTCGGGCAGCACGCTCACCGTGGCCGACGATGTGTGCACCCGGCCCTGGGACTCGGTCACAGGAACGCGTTGCACGCGGTGTACGCCGCCCTCGTACTTGAGACGCGTCCAGGCATCGTCGCCCTTCGCCAGGAACACGACATCGCTGTAGCCGCCCATGTCCGAGTCGCGGGCCTCCAGCAACTCGACCTTCCATCCGCGGACCAGGGAGAACGCCTGGTACATGTCGTAAAGGTCGCGGGCGAACAGGTTCGCCTCCTCACCGCCCTCGGCGCCACGGATCTCGACGATCACGTTGCGGCCGTCGTTGGGATCACGGGGCAGCAGGAGGGCGCGCAGCCGGTCCTCGAGGCTGACTATCTCGGCTTCGATGGTCTCCATCTCGGCACGCATCGACTCGCGTTCGTCGCCTTCGGCGATCTCGGAGAGCTCCCGGGCGACTACCAGGTCGTCGTGGGCAGCCTGGAGCGGACGGCCCACCGCGAGCACCTCTTCGAGTTCCTTGTAGCGACGGCCCGCGACCCGTAGCCGTTCGGAGTCGGCGATCACCTCGGGGTCGGCGAGGCGGGCCATCACCTCATCCAGTTCGGCCACCAAGGCTGCGATCTGCTCCAACATCGGCTTCAGGGTACCGGTGGGACATCCTGAGGCCGGAGTCACCCGATGCGCTCAGGACCAGGGGCCGGTCACGCCCACGATCCCAGCCGGTACGACGAGTCGCTCCACCGCTCCGACCAGGGCCGGATGGACGTCGCGCTCCGGCACGACGACGATCAACCTGTCGGGTCGTTCGCGCAGCACCAGGTCGGCGGCGGCCGGCACGACCCCCGGGTCGACGCCCACCGAACAGACCACCAGGACCCGCTCACCGTCGTGCCCCGAGCCGATCGCCGGGGTGGGGCTCGGCTCTCGCAGGCCGTTCACCACGTCGGCCGGGTCGACGGCGACGAGGTCTACCAACCCCAGTGGCGACGGGTCCACCATCAGGTCGCGGCGGAGCCACCGCTCACGCACCAGGCCGGCCAGCGGGTGCGCGCCTGCACCTGCGTGGCGTTCCCGGCGGACGAGGTCGGCCGCCGAGGAGAGTGCCGCTGTCGGCGGCAGGTCGCCGTGCAGGATCGCCCCGGCTTCACGGTCGAAGCGGCCGACGCCCACCTCGATGCCTGCCCCCATACCGGCCTCCGTGCCCACGACGGTGGTCCGGACGACCTCCAACCCGAGTACCTCACCCCTCCAGATCCCGTGCTCGACGACCGGTTCCACGCCCGCCCCGACACAGAGTGCGATGAACCCCTCAGGTGCTTCGGGAGGATCGGACAACGGGAGCGCCGGTGCGGGTTCGGCCCGCCTGAGGCTCCGACCGTCGACCACCCAGACGAGCGGTGAGGGTTCGAGGGCCGTGGCCCGTCTGGCTGCCACCGACGCCGCCGCGGCGTCATCGAAGCAGACCGCCACCCCGGTGATGGCGTGGCGTGCCGACAGCAGCAGGACATGGCCGAGGGCCCGCTCCGGGTGGTCGTCGGAGGCCAGGAACCAGACGCAGGCCCGACCGGGAGTCGGATCGACCATGGCGACACCGCCGGCTACGTTGATGGTCTCTACCGCAGGTGCCACGTCGGCGACACCCGTCGCCAGCCCACGCAGCCTGATGCCCATGAGAGCGGTTCGGCGCTCAGGATCGAGGGTCACCTACCCGCTCCCCTGTTCCGCCCGGGTGACCCGGCACCCACGGACCGGGTCCGGACCCGGCCGTAGGTCGACCCCCTTACGGGGATCATGCTGGATGTCGGCCGGAACCCGGAGGCTTCAGGACTTGCGGCGGGTGCCGTACCGGCGCTCGAAGCGCTCGACGCGACCGGCGGTGTCCACGATCTTCATGTGCCCGGTGAAGAACGGATGGCTGGCCGACGAGATCTCGACCTTCACCAACGGGTACTCCACGCCGTCGTCGAGGGTGATCGTGTCACTCGTCTCGACGGTGGACCGGATCACGAAGGTTGCGCCCTCGGACAGGTCCTGGAAGACGACGGGTCGATAGTCGGGGTGTATCTCAGGCTTCATAGCGGGTCCAGTCTGCGGGGTGTGGCGGTCGTCGACAACCTCGGGACAGAGGCCGACGAGAGGTCAGGCGCCGATCGTCGGGCCCTTGGCGACCTCGGCCAGGAACTCGTCGTTGTCCTTGAAGGTCTTGAGGCGATCGATGAGAAGTTCGAGGCTGGCCGCCGCGCCGGTGTCGGCGAGCCCGTTGAGCACCCGGCGCAACTTCCACACCTGGTTCAACTGCTTGCGTTCGAACAGCAGCTCCTCGTGCCTGGTCGACGAGGCGTTGACGTCGATGGCCGGGTAGACGCGCCGCTCGGCGATGCGCCGATCCAGCCGCAACTCCATGTTGCCGGTGCCCTTGAACTCCTCGAAGATCACCTCGTCCATCTTGGAGCCGGTCTCCACGAGCGCCGTGGCGAGGATGGTCAGGGAACCACCCTCCTCGACGTTGCGGGCAGCTCCGAAGAACTTCTTGGGCGGGTACAGGGCGCCGGTGTCGATACCGCCCGACATGATTCGGCCCGTGGCGGGAGCAGCCAGGTTGTAGGCCCTCGAGAGCCGGGTGATGCCGTCCAGGATGATCACCACGTCGGCGCCGTACTCGACCAGGCGCTTGGCCCGCTCGATGGTTATCTCGGCCAACTGGGTGTGCTCGGAGCTGGGTCGGTCGAAGGTGGAGCCCATGACCTCGCCGCTCTTCAGCCAGCGGCGCATGTCGGTGACCTCCTCGGGCCGCTCGTCGACCAACAGGACCATGAGCGTCACCTCCGGATGGTTCATCTCGATCGACCTGGCGATCGTCTTCATGATCGTGGTCTTGCCGGCCTTGGGAGGGGACACGATGAGGCCGCGTTGCCCCTTGCCGATCGGTGAGATCAGGTCGACGATGCGGGCCGTCATGTTGGCGGAATCGCCCTCCACCTCGAGGCGGAGCTTCTCGTCCGGGAAGAGCGGTGTGAGGTCCTCGAAATGCGGCCGCTTCTTGGCGTCTTCCGGCGGCCTGGTGTTCACGGTGTCGATCCGGAGCAGCGCAGGGTTCTTCTCGCTGCGGTTGGCGGGGCGGGAGGCACCTGTCAGGTGGTCGCCCTTGCGGAGGCTGAGCTGCCGGACCTGCTTGACCGACACGTAGGCGTCGTCCTCCGACGGCTTGAAGCCGTTGGCGCGAAGGAAGCCGTAGCCCTCGTCGCGAAGGTCCAGATACCCCTCGACCACGACAGGATCACCGTCCCAGGCCTCGTCGGGGGCCTGGTCGCGCTCGCGGCCGCGTCCGCTGCGACGCCGCCGTCGATTCCCCGGTTCGGCGTGGTCCTGCTGGCCCTGCTGGCGGTTCTGGCCCTGCTGGCGGTTCTGGCCCTGCTGGCGGTTCTGGCCCTGCCTGCCGCCCTGTCGATCACGGGCCACCTGTCGGCCAACCTGTCCACCCTCCCCGTCACCACCTGAAGTGCCGTCGTCCCCGCTGGTCTCGGAGCCCGTCTCGCCGGAAGCACCGCCTGTCTGGTCCACCTCGACCTCCCAGGCCGCCGGCGGCCCGTTGGGCGAACCGTTCGACGACCCGGAGCGGGAGGCGCCGTCCACGCCCGCCAGTTCCAGGATCAGATCGACGATCTCGGCCTTGCGGGAACGCGAGCCGGGCTTGCCGCCCAGCGCCGTGGCGATGGTCGTCAACTCGTCGCGGTCCTTGGCTTCCAGCGCGTTGCGCTCGAGTTGGGTGGAGTCCATGCTCAGACACCTCATCCTTTGTCGCGGAATATTCGTGGTTGCGGACTGCTTGCGGGCTGCTTGTCTGTTGCAGACAGATTTCCTGTTGCCGACAGGTCTGTCGGGGACGGGCCTGTCGGAATGCTCCGATCCCGGCTGATCGGCGGGGAGACCATGGAGCGGGAAACAAGTTGGAATGGTTGCAGACGTCGGAGGCGCGGCAGCGGCCAACAGACCGGTTCACAGCTGAATCCGCCCGGAGGCGGAAGGCATGACCGGCGTTTCCACCGACGGAGACCGCCGACGGATGCCACCGACTGGGGCTGCCTTGCGTCATCAGCCCCCGCCCGACGACATGTCCACTGTACCCGACAGCCGACGACCACTGCAACCACCCTCGTGACAGCCCGGGACTCAGCAGCTGATGAGCATTGCGGCTGCCGCCAGCGCCTCGGGTCGTGCCGAGTACCGGATCCAACACCCGCGTCGCTCCCCGGGGGACCTGCACGGCCTGCAGATGACTACGCTCGATGCTGCTGTCAGACATGACGATCCGACGACAGGGAGCACGCCAAGCCATGAGTCGACTACAGCTCGCGATCGACGTCAGCGACCTTGACGAGGCCGTCGACTTCTACACCCGCATGTTCGGCACACCGCCGACCAAGGTCCGTCCCGGCTATGCCAACTTCGCAATCGCCGACCCGCCGCTCAAGCTGGTGCTGTTCGAGAACCCCTCCGGTGGCGGCACGATCAACCACCTGGGGGTGGAGACCCCCACCGCCGCCGAGGTGACCGCCGCCGAGGCCCGCCTCGGCGCCTCCGGGCTCGAGACGACGGGCGTGGTCGACGCCCGGTGCTGCTATGCCGACAAGACCGAGACCTGGCTGGCCGGCCCCGACGGTATCCGGTGGGAGTGGTACGTCAAGACCGGCGACAACGAGCAGTTCCGGAATGTGGCGGTCGGGGCCGACGACGGGGCCTGCTGCGCGTAGGCCCTCAGGCAGCCACCCGGTGGGCGGCACCCGACTACGCGGAGGGCGGCGCTCCATGCCCGGCCAGCAACCGGGGCACGAGCATGTGACCCGCCACGATCGGCGCATCGGCCACCCCCGCCTCGGTGAACACCCCGCCGGCGCCGTCGACCTCGGAGTCCACCAACAGGTACGGCACCGGGTCGGAGGTGTGGGTGCGGGTGGTGAGCGGCGTTGCGTGGTCGGGGAGCATGAGCAGCCGCCACGGCCCCATCGCGTCCAGTCCGGGGACCAGGTCGGCCAGGATGCGCCTGTCCCAGTTCTCGAGCGCCTCCACCTTGTCGGCGACATGGCCGGAGTGGCCGGCTTCGTCGGTGGCCTCGACGTGGACCACGAACAGGTCAAGTCCACGGTCCAACTCCGCCAGCGCGATGTCGCGCTTTCCCTCGTAGTCGGTGTCGTACCATCCGGTCGCACCGGGAATGTCGCAGACCTTCATGCCTGTCAGGATTCCCAGGCCACGCACCAGGTCGACCGCCGTGACCAACCCGGCCGAGACCCCGTGGGTATCGCGGAACGACGGCACATTCGGCGCAAGGCCCTGCCCCCACAGCCAGATCTGGGTCGCCTCCAGCTCCGAGGCGGCCAGGATGTCCCTGGAGGCCTCCATGAGGTCACGCAACCGCGGCCCCGCAGGTCCGGCGGGAAGGACCACGGGGTCGTCGGAGAGGTCGTGGGGCGGGATGCAGTCGGCATCGATCCAGCCCGCAGGAGCGACCAGCGTGTGGCGGAAGCTGAGGCCGGGGTGGAACGACAGGCCGTCGCGGCCGCCACCCAGCGCACGGTCGATTTCGGCGATCACCTCGGCTGCAGCGTCGGACGGGGGGTTGCCACCTGCGTAGTCGGCCATCACGCCGTCGACCACCGTCACCAGGTTGCAGCGGAACGCCGTCTGGTCCGGCCTCAGGCCGATTCCCTGGGCTGCAGCCTCTATGGGTGCCCGGCCGGTGTGGTGCCGGGTGGGATCGAAGCCCAGGATCGACATGTTGCCGACGTCGCTGCCCGGGGGCATGCCCTCGGGGATCACCGCGGCGCGGCCGACCGTGGCCCGGGCAGCCAGGGCATCCAGGTGCGGTGTGTCGGCCGCCTCCAACGACGTGCGGCCGTCCAACTCGGGGACGGGAAGGTCGGCACAACCGTCGGGGACGCAGATCACGTACTTCACAGGGCCGTCATCCTGCCATCGTCGGTCGCCTTTCCCGCCCCGGTGGCGGAGGTGGGGCAGGACCAGGTCAGACGGGGCGGACCCCGGCCTCGACGAACGCCTCCACCGATGCCAGGTCGTTGGGAAGGGTGGTGAGGCGCTCCGGCCGGTCGAAGAGGTCGCCCAGCCGCTCTGGCAGTGCCGGCCGGACGCCTGTGGCCGCCTCGACGGCATCCGGGAACTTGGCCGGATGGGCGGTGGCCAGGGCGACCATCGGCGTCGACCGGTCCCTCCCGGACGACCGGGCTGCCAACACGCCCACGGCGCTGTGGGGGTCGAGGACCGTGCCGGAGCGGTCGGCCTCGTCGGCGATGCAGGCCAGCACCTCGTCGTCGTCGAACCGCGTGGCCGACCAGCCGTCCGACAGCGGAGCGTGCAGTCCCGGGTCGAGGGTGACGGTGCCGTCGGCGCGAAAACCGTCCAGCAGGGCAGCCACCGCGGCTCCGTCACGATCCAGGAGCTCGAACAGCAGCCGCTCGAGGTTGGACGACACCTGGATGTCCATGCTGGGCGACAGGGTCGGAACCACGTCGCGCAACTCCATGGTCCCGTTCCGGAAGAACCCGGTCAGGATGTCGTTGCTGTTGCTACCCACCACCAGTCGGGGAATGCGCAGCCCGGACAGGCGGGCGACATGGCCGGCGAACACGTTGCCGAAGTTGCCGGTCGGCACGGCGAACCTGACCGGCTCCCTACGGCCGCCGAGGCGCTCGGCGGCCACCACGTAGTAGACGACCTGGGCCATGACCCTCGCCCAGTTGATGGAGTTGACGGCCGAGAGTCGCATCCGGTTGCGGAACGGCTCGTCGGCGAACATGGCCTTGACCAGGTCCTGACAGTCGTCGAACGTGCCTTCCAACGCCACGTTGTGCACGTTCGCCGAGGACACGGTGGTCATCTGGCGGCGCTGCACCTCCGAGACCCGGCCGGCGGGGTGCAGGATCACTATGTCCAGGCTGTCGCGGTCGCGGCAGGCCTCGATGGCGGCCGAACCGGTGTCACCCGACGTGGCGCCCACGATCGTGACCCGCTCACCACGTCGGGTCAACTCGTGGTCGAACAGGCGCCCCACCAGCTGCAGGGCTATGTCCTTGAACGCAAGGGTAGGCCCGTGGAACAGCTCCATGAGGAAGAGACCGTCGCCCAGGTCGACCAGCGGGGCGACGTCATCGGCGTCGAAACACGCATAGGAATCGGCGACCATCGCGGCGAAGGCGTCGGCGTCGATGCTGTCGCCGACGAAAGGGGCCATGACCTCGACGGCGGTCGCCACGTAGTCGCCCGTGCCACCATCGGGCAACTGCGGCCATGCCTCGGGGACGTAGAGGCCCCCGTCGGAGGCCAGGCCGACCAGCAGCGCATCTGCGAAGTCCAGGACAGGGGCCGCGCCCCTCGTGCTCACGTAGCGCACCGGTTCTCCAGGGCCGGTCAGTCGCCGACGACCCGCAGCACGCTTCCGATGCTGCGCACCGCACCCAGCCGGCGGAGGCCGTGCAGGGTGGCCTGGAGGTCGCTCTCCCTCGCCGCATGGGTGATAAACACGAGCCTGGCACCGGCACCCAGGCCCTCCTGCTCCATGGACCTGATGGACACACCGTGGTCACCGAACACCGCGGCGACCTGTGCCAGCACCCCGGGCTGGTCGTCGACCTCGACATTCAGGTAGTAGGCCGACTCCAGCTCACCGATGGGGGCTATGCGTGCCCGCTCGAGCGCACAGATCGGTGCGCCGTGGCCCCGGCGCAGGTTGCCTGATGCGTCTATGAGGTCGCCGAAGACGGCAGAGGCGGTCGGGCGTCCCCCGGCTCCACGGCCGTAGAACATCAACTCGCCTACGGCGTCGCCCTCGATGAACACCGCGTTGAAGCTGTCGCGTACGGCGGCCAGGGGGTGGCTCAGGGGCACGAGGGCGGGGTGGACGCGCACCCCGATCTCTGCCGGGCCGCCATCGGCGGGTTCGCGGCGCTCGGCCACGGCGATCGGCTTGATGCAGTGGCCCAGGTGCGCGGCGAACTCGATGTCGGCCTCGGTCACGCCCGAGATGCCCTCGTGGTAGACGTCGCCGGCGACCACGCGGGCGCCGAAGGCCAGCGTGGCGATGATCGCCGCCTTGGCTCCGGCGTCGTACCCCTCGATGTCGGCTGTGGGATCGCGCTCCGCGTATCCGAGGCTCTGGGCCTCGGCCAGGGCGTCGGCGAACGAGGCGCCGTCCTCGGCCATGCGGGTGAGGATGAAGTTGGTGGTGCCGTTGACGATGCCCATCACCCGGCGAATCGGTTCGCCTGCGAGAGATTCGCGCAGCGGCCGCATGATCGGGATGGCCCCCGCCACCGCCGCCTCGAAGAGGATGTCGACACCCGCTGCGCCGGCGATCTCGTACAACTCTGCGCCGTGGTTGGCCAGGAGCTCCTTGTTGGCCGTGACCACCGGCTTGCCCGACCGTAGGGCCTCGATGATCAGCTCACGGGCCGGCTCCATGCCGCCCATCACCTCTACGACCACGTCGATGTCGGGGTCGACGACCAGCGACCCGGGATCGGCGGTGAACACCGACGGATCGATCGTGACGTCCCTGTCGAGGGCGACGTTGCGAACGGCGACGGCGGCGACGACGAGATCCAGGCCCGTTCGTCGGGCAACCTCGTCCCTACGTTCGGCGATCAGGTTTACGAGGGCGGCGCCGACGTTGCCACAGCCGAGTACACCCACCCGGACGGAAGACTGCTCCATCCGTCCAACAGTACCGGTGTGGCCCTTCTGCATCGGCGTGAAATCAGCGTTCCCGGCGGACGAGGTCCTCGAAGGTCTCACGCGCCACGACCAGTCGGGCCTGCCCCTCCGCGACGAACACGACGGCCGGTCGCAACACCTGGTTGTAGTTGGATCCCATCGAGTGCCCGTAGGCGCCCGTGACCGGGGTGGCGATGACGTCGCCGACGACCAGGTCGGCCGGCACGAATCCCTCGCGCACCAGGAGGTCGCCGGACTCGCAGTGCTTGCCCACGACCCGGACCGGGCGTGGCCTCTCGGCGTGGGCGGCACGCGGCAGGAAGGTCTCGTAGCCCGAGCCGTATAGGACCGGTCGCGGGTTGTCGCTCATGCCGCCGTCGACCGCCACGTACGTGCGCAACCCGGGGAGTTCCTTGACGGTCCCGACCCGGTAGAGCGTCACGGCGGCTGCTGCCACGATCGCCCGTCCCGGCTCGGCCGAGATTCCGGCCGTCACGCCGGCGGCACCGCACACGGCCCTGATGCCCGCAGCCCACTCTGTGATGGTGGGTGCGGTCTCCCCCTCGACGTAGGGAACGCCCAGACCGCCGCCGACCGACAGTTCAGGCAGCCCGAAGGGGCCGGCGAACTCGACGAGTACCTCGACGGCCCGCGAGAAGGCCTCCACCTCGAACACCTGGCTGCCGATGTGGGCGTGGAGTCCCACCAACTCGACAGAATCCGACGCCATGGCCCGTTCGACGGCGGCGGCCGCCAGACCAGTGGAAACCGTGAACCCGAACTTGGAGTCGTCCTGGCCCGTAGAGATGAACTCGTGCGTGTGGGCCTCGACCCCGGGGGTGATGCGGATGAGCACCCTTGGCACCGTGCCCGTGGCGGCGTGTAGCGAATCCAGGCGGTCCATCTCGTCGAAGGAGTCGACGACGATCCTCCCGACCCCCTCGTCGACCGCCATGGCCAGCTCGATGTCGCTCTTGTTGTTCCCGTGCATCACC
This sequence comes from Acidimicrobiia bacterium, assembly GCA_015658775.1. GTDB lineage: Bacteria > Actinomycetota > Acidimicrobiia > Acidimicrobiales > MedAcidi-G1 > UBA3125. The sequence goes on from DQOF01000088.1 coordinate 9,776, forward strand.
AGGCGGTCGGCGGGCACGCCTGCGTGCAGCGCCAGGAAGAGCTCACCACCGGTGGCCACGTCTATGTGCATGCCCTCCTCGTGGGCGAGCCTGGCCATGGCCCCGCAGAGGAACGCCTTGCCCGCATATGCCACCCCGCCACCGAAGGCGGCCACGGCCTCGCGGCACCGCGCCCTGAGGTGCGCCTCGTCGTAGACGAACAGGGGCGTGCCGAACTCGTCCGCCAGGGCCACGAGGTCGCAACCCCCGATCGACGCACGACCGCTCCCGTCGATGGTCGTGGTGTCGGGCAGGAGGTGCGCTGGGAGCGGCCCGGCCATCAGGCTTCCGTCTCTCCTGCGGGAACGTCATCGCGCCACATCTCGTCGGGCGCCCCGACACCCAGGAGGTCGAGTGCCACGACCAACCCGACCCGCGCTGCCTCGACGAACCACAGCCTGGCCTGGGTCATGCCCTCGTCGACGTCGTCGCCCAGCACCCGGCAGTCGTGGTAGAAGCCGTGGAACGACGACGCCAGGTCCCTCACCCAGGTCGTCACCAGGTGGGGTGCCCGCTCCCGGCATGCACGCAGCACCGTGTCGGGCAACTCGTGGAGTGCCCGCAGGACGGCCAGCTCCCGGTCGTGGCACAGATGCGACAGGTCGACCCGGTCGAGGGGCTCCCGCACCAGGCCGGCCTCTGCCGCCCGCCGCACGATGGAATGGATCCGGGCGTGTGCGTACTGCACGTAGAACACCGGGTTCTCGTTGACCTGGCTGGCAACAAGGTCCAGGTCGAAGGTCTGCTGGGAGTCGACCGAGAACAGCAGGTAGGTGAAGCGGACCGCGTCGGCGCCCACCTCGTCGACCACCTCGGCCAACTCGACCATCTCGCCGGTGCGCTTGGAGAGCCTGACCTCCTCGCCGCCCCTCTGCAGGCTGACCATCTGGGTGATGGCGACCTCCAGCTCCGAGGCCTCGTGCCCCAGCGCACGCATCGCCGCATGCATGCGTGCCACGTAGCCGTGGTGGTCGGCGCCCCACACGTTCACCAGGCGGTCGGCTCTGGAGAACTTGTCGCGGTGGTAGGCCACGTCGGGCATCAGGTACGTGAACTCCCCGTCGGACTTGACGAGCACCCGGTCCTTGTCGTCTCCGTGGTCGCTGCTCCGCAACCAGACAGCGCCGTCGGCCTCGTAGACGGCGTCGGCGTCCCGCAGGTCGGCCATGGTCACGTCGATGGCTCCGGAGGCGATCATCGAGCGCTCGCTGAACCAGGAGTCGAAGTGGATGTCGAGCGCCTCCAGCACGGCCCTCTGGGAGGCCAGGGCACGCTGGTACCCCCACTCGAAGGGGTCGGCGTCGGTTGGCATCTCGGCGGCCCAGTCCTCGATGTACCTGCCCCGGTAACCGCCCTCGGGAACGTCGGTACCGGCTGCCCGGGCCGCCAACGACCCTGAGTAGAGCTGCATCTGCGTGCCCCGGTCGTTGATGTAGAACTCGCGGGTCACCTCATGGCCACAACGCTCGTAGAGCCGGGCGACAGAATCGCCGAAACAGGCGCCGCGGCCGTGGCCCGCGTGCAGTGGCCCGGTCGGATTGGCGCTCACGAACTCGACCATGACCGTCTCACCGGCGCCGACATCGTGGCGTGCCCACGAATCGGTGCCGGCAGCCACCACGTCGATGAGCACGTCGTGGAGCCACGAGTCGGACAGGCGGAAGTTGACGAAGCCCGGTCCGGCGACCTCGACGGCTGTGACGTGGGGCGGCGGGGCGGCGTTCAGGGCATCGGCCAGCGCCATGCCCAGCTCGCGGGGGTTGCGACCTGCAGCCTTGGCGGACGCCAGCGCCACGTTGGTCGACCAGTCGCCGTACTCGGGGTTGGCGGGACGCTCCATCTGCACGGTGGACGGTGGCGGCTCGACGCCCAGGTCGGCCAGGGCGTCTCGCACAGACTCGATGAGGATGTCGCGCACGTCCATGGGGCGATCCGGGGGGCAGGTGACGGTGCCGGTCGACTACCGGCGGGATTCCGCCGATGCTACCCGGCGGGCCCTCGGCCACCGGAGTCCTATTCGACCCCTTGAGCCGCGCCCTCAGCGCCGGCAACGGGCCGGGTGTACTCACTGAAACGCTCAACCCTCGCATTCCGCAGGGTGATGTGGTCGTACCAGCGTGCTAAGCCCTCCCTCTGTGCCTCCTGGTGCTCGGGGTCCAGCCTCCAGGCCTCTATGGCCTCACGCGACTCCCAGTAGCAGACCGTGATCCCCACACCGTCGTCCCCGCGGACGGATTCCATGCCCAGATAGCCGTCGTAGCCGGCGACCAGAGCGGCCATCCGGTCCGACATCTTTCCGTAGCCCTCGCTGTCGGAAGACAGGTGGGTCGTGAAGATCGTGGCCCACGAACCCACGCCTGCACTCATCAGCCGAACACTACGACACTGCGGCCGAACCCACCCGTCTGCATTTCGGCGAACGCCTCGTCGATGTCGCCCAGGCCGATGTGCCGGGCGGTGATCTCGTCCAACTTCAGGCGGCCCTCCAGGTAGAGGTCGACGTAGTTGGGCATGTCGATCCGGAACCGGTTGGAGCCCATGTTGGAGCCCTGCAGCGTCTTCTCGTTGAGCAGCTCCGCGGCTTCGATCTCGACCATCTGCCCGTCGGGCACCATGCCAATCACGGTCGCCACCCCACCGGGCCGCAACATCCGGAAGGCCTGTTCGGTGGTCTCCCAACGGCCCAGGGCCTCGAACGAGAAGCCGGTGCCGCCCCCGGTCAGCTCCCGGACGGCCTCGACCGGGTCCACCTCGGCGGCGTTGACCACATCGGTGGCGCCGACCACCCGGGCCAGTTCCAGCTTCGCCTCGACCACGTCGATGGTGATAATCCGACCGGCACCCGTGATAGCAGCCCCGTTCTCGGGGGAGGACCGTGTCGAGGCTGCTGCAAATCCGGGAGGGCCCGGATGGGGATGATCGGCAGGATCGCCGCAGCCCGGTCCGTATGGTGACGGGCCCGGCTCAGGCGGGTTCGGTTGAGACCGCTGTGCCGTAGGCCAGGATCTCGGCCGCGTTGCCCATGATCTGGGAGGTCGTCAGCCGCACGTTCACCACCGTGTCGGCACCCAACTCGGAAGCGTGGGCGCTCATGCGGTCAAGGGCCTGGGTGCGGGCCTCGGCCAGCATGGACGAATACGACTTGATCTCGCCGCCAACTATGGACTTGAGGCCGGCAGCGATGTCCTTGCCGATGTGCTTGGCCCGCACCGTCGAACCGATTGCCACGCCGTGTGAGGCGACCACCTGGCGACCGGGCACCCCCTCGGTGGTGAAGACCTCGATGGTCACGCCCTCGTGCCGCTGAAACTGGCCGTGCCGAAGGCACCCAGCTTCGCCTCACCGTTGATCTCGTCACCGCTGATCGTCGCCGTGGACTCCACCTTGATCGGCATGGGCGAGGTCATGTTGACCGTCCAGGACAGGGTGTCGCCGTCGATCGTGCCGTCCTCGATCTCCATCGTGCCCTGAGGACCCGACATGGATCCCGTGAGGGTGCCTCCGTCTGTGGCGAATGTAAGGGTGCCCGACTGGGCCCCCATGGGGGTGTTCATGGTCACGTTCCAGGTGCCGTCCGCGCTCATCTTTGTCACGTTCCTCTCGGCCGATTCCTCTCGGCCAGTCGCTGCTCATGTGCAGAGTAGACCCGGAATCTCAGGAAGCGCCTGTCGCGGCGGCCGAGCGTGCGTCGCGTCTGACCACAAGGACCAGCACCCCGATCACGATCGCCATGCCGACACCCTGGGTGGCGGTGACGGCCTGGTCCAGAGCCGGCCAAGCGCCCGCAGCCGAGATCACGGGCATGCCCAGGGTCATCAGGCCCGTAAGGGAGAGCGGAACGTGCAGGTGCGACCAGTTCATGAGGAGGTGCCCGGTGCCCGGTACGGCCAGAAGGGCGGCCAGCCACGCCCACTGTGTGCCCGACGGGAACGGCAGGCCGATGGTGCCGGCATCGACGGCGGCCACCGGCAGGAGCACGAGGGCCCCGACCGCCATGGACGTGGTCTGCAGGGTGAAGGTGTCGACCCGGTGTCGGACGTCCTTCACCAACGCGAAGTACGC
>DQOF01000169.1 GCA_015658775.1 Acidimicrobiia bacterium
CGCCTTCCGAGTCGTGGGTTTCGCGGCCATGGCCACCTCCTGTCAACCGTTCTGCGGATCTGACGACCGATGAACGGCCTAGTACAACCCGTTCCGAAACCGCCGGCCGATGGACGGTTCGGTCATTGAGGGCGCGAATGGTAGCGGGAGGTCGGCGCAACCGGTTGGATGGCGTCAGGGCGACGATCGCCGGCCAAGTGTCAGGGCCGATGTCAACGGCCCGAAGGCATGTCGCCATCGCCGAAGAACGCCTCCATGGCCCCGTGGTCGCCGCCCACGGCACCGGCCCAGCGGACAGGATCGTCTGACGGGCCGCCTTCGTCGGGCATGCGGAGCGGTTCCATGCCCGAGTCGGACACAAGGCCCGGCACGGCAGCGATGGTGGCCTGTCCGGCTCCCGGGCCCGCCTCGGCAGGGCTCGCCTCTGACTCCCCCGTGTCTGCCACGACAGTGGGCCCAGGAGCCTCGCTGTCGGCCGGCGATGCCGCCCCCGTGGCCCGGGAGGGGGTCGTGTCGGGCCGGGTTGCCATCGCCCCGACGACGTTCCCGAGATCGTCGAGCGCCTTCTGGAGGCGGGCACGGTGGGCGGCCACATGCTGCTCGGTGATGCCGATGTCGTCACGGACGGCATCCCTGGCCCTCTCGAGGTCCGCAATCTCGGCCAACAGGGTCCGCCTGCCCTCGTCGACGGCCTCCCGCAGTTCGGCGTCGACCGCATCCCGCAGGCCGGCTGCCTTGGTAGCCGCCCCGGCCAGAACGTCGCGTGCCTCCGCCTCGGCCGCAACCAGGCCGGCCTCTGCCTCGGATCTGGCCTCCAGGGCCGCCGCCAACTCCGCCTCCAACCGCGCCTCGGCCAGATCGGCACGATCGGACGCGGCCTTGGCCTCTCCCCGCAGGTCCGTGATCTCCCGGCTCGCCCTGTCCAGCATCTCGTCGACCTCGAACTGGTCGTACCCGCGCATCTTCATGCTGAAGTCGGCCTCGTCCAGGTCGTTCAGGATGTCGCCACCGCCCATGGGCGGATGGTACCCCTGTGCCTCCGAATTCGCTGGCACCCCTCAGGTATCAGCCTCCACAGAACACCCGCATAAGCATCGATATCCCGAAGAAGGCGACCAGGGGCGAAAGGTCGAGTCCCATGCCCCCCAGCCTCACCGGGGGCAACATCCGCCGCAGCGGCACGAGTATCGGGTCGGTGATGGTGTACAGGACGCCGACCACCGTTGCCCCGGTCCCGTACGGCGAGATCGGGAACCAACTCAGGATCACCCTGATCAGCAGGACCAGGATGTACAGCTGCAGCAGCGAGCAGATGAGTGATGCGATGACGGCGCCCTACGGGTATCAGGCTGCTCAGTCGAGCGGGCCGTCGTCCTCGAGGCGCCGCCTGTCCTCGGCCGACACCTCCACGTCGGAGGGCGTCAACAGATAAACTTGGCTGGTGATGCGCTCCATCTGCCCCTCCTTGCCGTAGCAGAGGCCGCTGGCGAAGTCGATGATGCGACGCGCCACCTTCGCATCCACCCCCTGGAGGTTCACGATGACCGGTTGGTTGGCCATGAACCGGTCCGCCAACTCGGGCGCATCGTTGAACGAGGTGGGCGACACCGTGTAGGGCTTGGCGGCAACGGCCGGTTGAATTGTCCTTACGGTCCTCTTCTGTTCCATCGGGACCGTGCGCACCGAGCTGGACGAGTCGTCACGCGTGCGCAGGTGGTGGACGTTGCCCGCATCCTGGATCGCAGCACGGGCCTCGACGAACTCACCCGATGAAAGTGGCCCCCGTTGAGCGAAGGGCTCGTCGACATAGCCCTCGTAGGCCTCATCGGACCCCAGTCCCAGCCACAACAGGGACCTCTTGATCATGGACATCGGCTGCTGCTTCCATCCCGAGCGTCGTTGGCCACGATGCGCCGTGGCCCTGTCAGTAATCGTACCGGCAGTGGCGACGCCGCGGCGGACACCGGTGCCCACGCCTGCGCCGGTACCGCGAGCCGGCCCACACCGGGGACATGGCACCGGGGACATGGCCGGCCTCAACCGGCGGGGCGCTCCCCGAAGATCGCCCGCCCGACCCTTACGAGGGTGGATCCGTGATCGACGGCGAGATCCAGGTCGTCGGTCATGCCCATTGACAGTTCCCGCAACCCCAAGCTCTCGGCGAGGCCGGAGACGACCTGGAAGGCCCGACGGGTCTCCGACGGATCGCCGGCCACTCCTACCGTCATCAGGCCGACGACCTCCAGCCCCCGATCGACCCCCATCCCCACCAGGCCCTCGACCTCGGCGGGTGTACAACCGCTTCTGCCCTCAGATCCGTGGGTGTCGACCTGGACCAGGACTCGGGCTCCCGGTGCCCGACGGGCGATCTCCTCCAACAGCTCGACCCGGTCCACCGTCTGCCAGAGGGTCACGACCGGAGCCAGCAGCCGGACCTTGTTGCGCTGCAGGCCACCGACCATGTGCCATCCGACGGTCGGGTCGTCCAGTTCCGAGCACTTGGCCAGGAGTTCCTGCGCATAGTTCTCGCCCACCTCCCGGATACCGGCCCTACGCACGGCGGCGACCGCCTCGACGGGGAACGCCTTGGTCACCGGTAGCAGCCGTGTGCGGCCGTCGCTCCTCAGGTCCAGGCGGTCCTCCAACCGACCTATGCGGTCCACGATCACCTCGACGGGTGGCAGCGAGCCGGATACCGACACCCCGGGGCTCATGGTCACTGCAGCCAGGCGACCATCGCCTGGCGTTGTGGCCTGCCCGATACCCGGAACGACCAGTAGCGGGGGTCGCATCCCGTGCAGGCGCCATCCACCCACACATCATCCACGCCGAACCGGCCGAGGGCCACACCCACGGCAGCCGGTAGGTCCAAAGAGGGTCTTCCATCCATGGTCCGCTGTCGGACAGCGGAACCGAACCCACCTACCAGCACGTCGAGGTCTGCCTCCCCGAACTCATAGCAGCACGGGTGGATGCACGGGCCCACGACAGCCCGCTGCGGACCCTCCGCTATCCGGCCCAGAGCCCTTGCCGCCGCATCCAACACACCGTCGCGAAGCCCCCGCCACCCCACGTGCACGACCGCTATGCCCCCTCCATCGGCCAACAGCGCCACCGGCGCGCAATCGGCCACCTGGACCCCGAGCGGACACCCCGCTCGCGTGGTGACCGAGGCGTCGGCCTCACTGCCGGCGCAGTCTCCGGGAGTCGAGACCACCACCACCTTCACGCCGTGGACCTGGCGGAGCCAGGACCACGGTCGTGGAACCACCGCTGACCGGCGTCTGTCAAGTTCGCCGTCCGGGTCGTCTACGGCGAGGTCACCGTCGAGGATCTCGGACATCACGACCATGGCGATCAGGCCGGAGCGAAGCGGCCTCTCCGCCAGCACCCGGACCACGCCGCCGCCTTCCCCGCCGGTCCGAGCCTCGCGATGCCCCCTACCTCAGGAAGCTGGGAACGTCGAGGTCGTCGCCGCCATCGGTGGATTCGTCGAACAGGTCGACTATCGGCGTATCACCGGTCAGCGAGGTGTTCCGGCCCGAGGTCGGCGGACGATCACCGTCCCACCGCTCGAAGCCGGCAGCGATGACGGTGACGCGTATATCGCTGCCCATCTCCTCGTCCACGACGGCGCCGAAGATGATGTTGGCGTCCGGGTGGGCGACTCCGTGGATCACCTCGGCAGCCTCGTTCACCTCGAACAGCCCCATGTCGCCGGGACCCGAGATGTTGATGAGCACGCCGCGGGCCCCTTCGATCGAGGCCTCGAGCATCGTGCTGGAGATCGCCTTCCGTGCAGCGTTGACCGCACGGCTCTCTCCCGAGGCCTGGCCGACGCCCATCAGCGCCGAACCGGCGTCCTTCATGACCGCCTTCACGTCGGCGAAGTCGGTGTTGATGAGCCCCGGAGTGGTGATGAGGGTGGTGATCCCCCGGACTCCCTGGACCAACACCTCGTCGGCCAATTCGAATGCCGCCAGTAGCGACGTGCTCTCGTCCGAGATGGTGAGCAGGCGGTCGTTGGGAATGACGATCTGGGTATCTACCTTGTCCCTGAGTTGGACGATGCCGTGCTCTGCCTGGACGGCTCGACGCCGACCCTCGAACCCGAAGGGCCTTGTCACCACCCCGATGGTCAGGGCGCCGACAGCCATGGCGACCTCGGCGACAACGGGCGCTGCACCGGTGCCGGTGCCACCACCCTCACCGGCGGTGATGAAGACCATGTCCGCGCCCTCGATGGCCTCCTCGATCTCGCCTCGGTGTTCTTCGGCGGCCTGGCGGCCCATCTCGGGATCGCCGCCTGCACCGAGGCCCCTTGTCAGCTCGCGCCCGATGTCCAACTTCACATCGGCGTCGCTCATGAGCAGGGCCTGCGCATCGGTGTTCACGGCGATGAACTCCACGCCGCGGATGCCCGCATCGATCATCCGGTTGACAGCGTTGACGCCGGCACCCCCGATGCCGATCACCTTGATAACGGCAAGATAGTTCTGTGGGTCGCCCACCATCGGTGTCTCCTGGTTCTCCTGCCACACCCCGGTGGCGTACGCATCCGGCTGCTCGTCCGAACCACGGCCTGTGCCTGGAGCGCATGCACAACCCTTAGGTTCAGGTTCATGGTTTGGAAGATCAACCTCTTGTAGTGGTTGAGAGACTACGAGGAGTAGTTGTCAAACGTCAACCCCGGAGCCACCGGCAGACAG
>DQOF01000058.1 GCA_015658775.1 Acidimicrobiia bacterium
GCTGCCTCGAGGACGGCCTTGTGTTCGATCAGCGCCGGCTCCACCTCGAAGGGGCCGATCCTGTAGGTCGAGGACAGGATCAGGCACGTCATCGCGGCCGACGAAAGGTCGCCCACGAGGGCGCCGTTGCACCGGGCCCTGTGCCTGCAGAAGACGAGGTCCCGCGGCGTGTGGCAGACTCGGGTGTTCGTTCGCCAGGCGCTAGCAGATTCAGTTGCCACGATGTCCTAGGAGATGTTCCCGTGCAGGCCCTGCTTACTCCTGACGAACCGAGGATGTCTCATGAGCGCTCTCAGCGCTGACCAGGTCGACCGGTTCCGTCGGGACGGATACCTGCTCCTCGAGAACGTCATTCCGCCGGAGCAGTTGACCCGCCTGGCGAGCGAGTTCGAACAGTGGAAGGAAGAGAGCCGGGCGCACAGCGAGCCGTACGGGGTGACACAGGATGGTCGGCCGCGCTTCGACATCGAACCCGGGCACAGTCGGACGCATCCGGCCCTGCGCAGGATCGCCTCACCGATAGAACTGTCGGACACCTACCTCGACGTGATGCGCTCGAGCGTCGCCGTGGACGCAGTGGCCCAACTCATTGGGCCGAACGTGGCGTTCAACCACTGCAAGGTCAACTCGAAGTTGCCGGGTACTGCGACCGAAGTGAGGTTCCACCAGGACTTCCTCTTCGAGCCCCACACCAACGACGACATGATCGCCGTGCTGTTCTTCATCGACGACGTCACCCGGGCCAACGGTCCGCTGGAGGTTGTTCCGGGCAGTCATCGGGGCCCGCTGCACGAGCACTGGCACGACGGCGTGTTCACCGGGGCCGTGGGTCGGGACGTCGAGGACAGGGCCCGCGCCGCGGCCGTGTCCTGTCCGGGACCCGCCGGCTCGGCATGCCTCATGCACGGTCGCACGCTGCACGGATCGAAGTCGAACCTCACCGGCGAAACACGCACACTGTTCATCTGCGCCTACCGTTCAGAAGACTGCCGCCCACTCCAGGTGAGCCACGTTCCATCCCGATACGAGGGGGAGATCGTGCGAGGCGAACGCACGAACCGGGTCCGGTGCTCCGACTCCGAGATGGCCTTTCCGGAAGTTCCGACGGGAGCCTCGTTCTTCGGGCAACAGGCCGGACAGGGGTAGGGACGCGGTGAACCACGACTCCCCGGAACCGGTGCGACTCGACTTCACGACCGATGAGGGCTTCGGCAGCCGTGCCCGGCTGGGAGTGATCGTCCTGGAGAGCGATCAGACCATCGAGGCGGAGCTTCGCCTGCTCGACCTCGACGGCGTCGTCCACTATGTCTCGCGCATCGCCAACGATGCGATCGTGTCCCCGGAGACCCTGGCGACCATGGAGGCACGGTTGCCGCACGCTGCCTCGTTGTTGCCGGTCGAGTTCGGCTTCGATGTCATCGGCTATGCGTGCACGTCGGCGGCGACCCTGATCGGCGAGTCGGGTGTCGAGGCGGCCATCCGGTCGGTGCATCCGGGCGTCAGGTGCACGAGTCCTGTTTCGGCGGCCGTGGCCGCGTTCAGAGCGCTGGGCGTGGAGCGGATCGGGGTGGTCACGCCGTACACCGCCGATGTGACGGCGCGGGTCGTCGGCTTCCTCGAAGGGCACGGCCTCACGATCTCCGCGGTGGGCTCGTTCCTGGAGGAGAGTGACCTCGTCGTTGCACGGATCTCCGAGCAGGCCGTGGCGAACGGTGTTCTGCGAATCGGAATGTCCGAGCAGTGCGAGGCTGTCTTCGTGTCGTGTACGAGCCTGCGCACGTCTGGGATCGTCTCCGAGTTGGAGGCGCAACTCGGGAAACCCGTGGTCTCCAGCAACCTGGCGTTTATCTGGCATCTACTGAGACTGGCCGGCGTGGAAGACGCTATGCCGGGCGTCGGCAGGCTCCTCGGTTGCCGGAGCGAAAGAGGAGACCGGTGACCGGCGGAGTTCCACCGCGCGGATTCCCGGACGCCGAGTTCGACCGCCGGGTCACGGCGGCCCAGGTGCTGATGGACGAAAGGGGGATCGACGCACTCCTGGTCTGCACGGAACCGGAAGTCCGCTACTTCACAGGGTTCTTCACCCCGTTCTGGCAGAGCCCGACACGACCCTGGTTCGTCGTGGTCCCACCGACCGGGCGGCCGATAGCCGTTGTGCCGGGTATCGGTGAGGAGACGATGGGAGAGACGTGGGTCGAGGACATCCGCACCTGGCCGGCTCCGCGGCCCGACGACGACGGCATCACGCTCCTGTCACAGACCCTGGTCGAGGTGGCCGGGCGCATGGGACGGATCGGCCTCCCCATGGGCCATGAGACCCATCTCCGGATGCCCCTCAGCGACTACGACACGTTGCGCAGGAGCCTGGACGGGGCCGCCTTCGTCGACGCGACCTCCATCGTGCGAGACCTGCGCATGACCAAGTCGGAGTTGGAGATAGCCAAGATGAGGCACATATGCGAAATTGTCTCGTGTGCCTTCGAGGGGATACCCGGCCTCCTCGCTGTCGGCATGACCGAGCGCGAGGCCTTCGCAGCGTTCAAGGTGGACCTGCTTCGACGGGGCGCGGACGACGTGCCCTACCTCGTAGGGGCCACCGGACCCGGATTCTCCAATGTGATCAAGCAACCCGATGACCGGGTGATCGAGCGCGGAGACCTCCTCATGTTCGACACCGGGTCGGTGTTCGACGGGTACTCCAGCGACTTCGACCGCTACTACGCGTTCGATGAGGCGGATGAGGCCGCCAGGCGTGCCTACGAGACGGTCTGGGAGGCCACCGAGGCCGGGCTGTCGGTGCTGCGGCCTGGCACGACCACCAGCGACCTGTGGGCTGCCATGGCCGAGGTGCTCTCCCAGGGCGGGTCACTCGGCAACCCGGTGGGGCGGCTGGGTCATGGCCTGGGCATGCAGGTCACCGAGTGGCCCTCCAACAGTCAAGACGATGGCACCGTCATCACCGACGGGATGGTCCTGACCCTGGAGCCGGGCCTCACATGGGAACCGGGAAAGATGATGCTCCACGAGGAGAACGTTGTCGTACGCGCCGATGGCCCCGAGTTGCTGTCCCGTCGGGCCCCGGCCGAGATCCCGATCATCGGCTGACGAGACGAGCGGGGAGGCGTCAGGGATGTGAAGCAGCCGAACATCCTCGTGGTGATGGCGGACCAGCTGCCGCCCCACCTTCACGGGCTCGTGCACGACTCCTACCAAGCTGCGACCGGATGAGGCCGCAGCGGGACAGCGCCCTGTCAAAGGCCCTGACCGGGCGCCGTAGCGAACTTCGACCACCCCGGCTGGTCATGGCCCCGGCCCGGCTGGGGGCCGCCCGGTTCACCCGCTACAGCTTCACCAGGACGCTGCTGCGGCGTGCCGCCCGACAGGACTGGACGTTCGGACGATCCTGTCTGGACATGGACGCAGACGGGCGGGGCCATGCCATCTACAGGGTGGACGCCGAGGGGCACGTATTCCATTTCGTGGCGTTCACGACCACGCTCGCCGAATCCAGCCACACCGATCGGGTAATCGCCGACGCCTGGGAGGTCAGCGCAGCCCTCGTCGAGGGGGATGTGTCAGATGGATTCCTGGCGGAACTGCGGGAGTCCGTTCCGCTCCAGGAGGCCGGCCGACTGGACCCGAGAGTGCTGGTCCTGACGCGCGGGAACCGCAGCGTCCGCTTCTACGACTATCTGGTCGACCGCCTTGCCGAAGGCCGGCAACCCGAGGCCCACAGGGTGGCCGACGCCGGGTACATAATGCGCAGCACGGCGTTCTACGGGAACGGGAAGTTCGGCATGCGGTCCTTCCTGGGCTATACGGGCGACCATCCGCTGAGGGCCCCCTACAGGGCCCAGTTTCTGGCCGCCTGGCTGTTCCGTGAGCTCAGCCTAGACTCGGTCGAGCACTGTGCCGGGCAACGGGGCGGGTCCGCGGCCGTGCAGTTCGACGCCCAGTGGCGTTGCTACTTCGGCCTGGGAAACGCGACGGGGCTGGGCCTGGTCCCCTACGCGCTGAAGCATCCCGATGTCCTGAACGCCTGGGCCGGTGTCCGGGAACTCGCCCTGGCCAACGTCCGGGCCATGCCGGCTACCCCGGAACGACTCGACACCCTGAGGTGCTGGACGGGACGTGCCCACGACCACTTCGGCGCCACGGACGGGGACGACGTATGGCCCTGGCTGGGCCCCCGGTCGCTGGCTGACGTGACCGCCCGGATCAGCCGACAGATCCAGGCCGTAGCAAATGCTGGGCGTCCCTTCGACCTGCTCTACCGTTGGGCCGAGGAGCAGGACGTGGAGACGTGCGAGTTCGTCGTCTCGCTCCTCATAGAGATCGACGAGGGGATCGGTGATGACGAGTTGGACGACCTGCTCCGGGTCGACGAGTCGGTCCCCCTGGATGCGACCATGACCGTCGGCGAGCTGAGGGTGCTGCTCGACGAGCGCTACGACTGGCTTGACGACCTGGGCCTGGACGGGGCCGACGGAGACCACTACTGGTGGGTCGTGTCCGACAACACCGACGAGCCCCGGCGGGCCGAACGCCGGGTGCTGGATCCGGCGCACCGCGAGGTCGCCATAGACGCGGCCCTGCGCATCGACGCCCTTCGCCGCGAGCTTGACGGTATGGATGGCAA
>DQOF01000010.1 GCA_015658775.1 Acidimicrobiia bacterium
ACGGCCACGGTCACGATGCGACGTGAGTCTGGGTGATGGCCCCCTGGCACCGGGGGCCGTGCCGGGCCTGCAGACGTCTCGTGGAAGCAGCGGTCGTCTAGCGTGATCGTTGACCGTGCCGTCTACGGGAGGCCACGTGCTCCTCGAATTCCACCGTTCCGCGAGGGATCCCTGGGTGGTGTTGGCGATCTTCGGCGAGCTCGACATGGCGGGTGCTCCCCGGCTCCGCCAGGCCGTCGTAGGCGAGGTCGCCGGTGGCAACAACAGGCTGGTGCTCGACCTGTCGGCCGTCGACTTCATCGACTCGGTGGGGTTGGGAACGGTTGTCGGCGCCCTGCGCAGGGTCCGTGCGCACGACGGCGACCTGATCCTCGTGTGTTCCGAGCCGCGCATCCTGCGGGTCTTCGAGATGTGTGACCTGGATCGGGTGTTCGAGATCCACGCGGACGTCGATTCTGCTGTCGAGGCGACAGGGCGGGTGTGAGACCGTCGGGGGTGGTCGAACTGCGGGTACCGACCCGGCCAGAGTTCCTCCAACTCGTCCGTTCGGTGGTGGGTGCGGCCGCAGCGTCCGGAACCGACCTGGGACCTGATCAGGTCGCCGACCTGCGGCTCGCCGTGTCCGAGGCCGCGACCAACGCCATGGAGGTGCACGGGCTCAGGGGTCTGACCGACCGTGTGGTCGTCCGCTGCAAGCTGTCCGACGAGTTGATCGAGGTCGAGGTGGCGGATCGTGGACCCGGTTTCGACCCCGATGCCGTGCCGTCGCTGCCCCCGGTCGACTCACCGGAGCGACTCCAGCACGAGTCGGGCCTGGGCGTGTCGCTCATGCAGCAGTTGACCGACCAGACCATCATCGAGTCGGGTCGGGACGGCACGGCTGTACGTCTCATGATCAATCTCCGGGACTCAGCCGGAGGTCGCTGAGAAGGATCCATGCCGCGCCACGCCCCATCGGGTAAGTGTGAAGGAGGGCGACGACCGCTACGGTTCCCCCCGCTCTGATCCTGAGCGCATTCGAACCATGGCACACACCCCCTCCCACTCCCGCCACACCTGGTTGGGGAGTAACAGACCTCTGGCACGGTCCATCGGTCGGCCGGTGGCGAGTTTCCTCGGCATCGAGGCGGCAGGCGGGATACTGCTGATGATCGCCACCGGGGTAGCGCTCTTCTGGGCGAACTCCCCGGCGTCGGCCGGCTATTTCGACCTCTGGGATGCCGAGATCAACCTCGGCATAGGAGACCTGTTCGTGCTCGAGCACAATGGCCACCCCCTCAGCCTGGGCCAGTTCGTGAACGACGTCCTGATGGTCCTGTTCTTCTTCGTCATCGGTTTGGAGATCAAGCGGGAGCTGGTGACGGGCGAGCTGCGGCGGTTCCGGGCTGCGTTGCTCCCGGCAGCGGCCGCCCTGGGTGGAATGATCGTCCCGGCGGCCATCTACATGGCCATGAACGGCTCCGGTGAGGCGAGCGCCGGCTGGGGAATTCCGATGGCCACCGACATCGCCTTCGCCGTCGGCGTGGTGTCGCTGCTCGGGAACCGGGTACCGGCGGCATTGAAGGTCTTCCTGCTGACACTCGCCATCATCGACGACATCGGAGCGATCCTGGTGATCGCCGTCTTCTACACGTCGGACCTCTCCTCGGGCTGGCTGCTGGTCGGGGCGCTGGTCGCCCTGGTCGTCGTGTTGCTGACCCGGGCGAACGTCCGGTACTCGCCCATCTATGCCGGTCTCGGCATCCTTCTCTGGTACTCGGTGTTCAGGTCCGGTGTCCACCCCACGATCGCAGGCGTCGTCATGGGCCTTCTGGCACCCGCCCGGTCGTTGTTCGAGGTTGACCACGCAACCGAGGCGGTCCAGCCCGTGCTGGCGGGAGCCGTCGACGTCCGGCAGGTTCGCCGTGCACGGTTCCACCTGAAGGAGACCGTTCCGGTGACGGAGCGACTCGAGGACCTGCTCCACCCGATCACCGGGTTCGTGATCCTCCCGGTGTTCGCCCTTGCCAATGCCGGCATCGTGTTCAGCACCGACCTGTTGAGCGCTGCGACCTCGTCGGGCGTCACCATCGGGGTGGCGGTCGGACTGGTGGTCGGCAAGGTCGTCGGCGTGTCGGTGTTCGCGTTGGCGTCCGTACGCCTGGGCCTGTGCACCCTCCCGGCCGGTGTGACCAGGAGTCATGTGGTGGGTATCTCGGCGATCGCCGGAATCGGGTTCACCGTCTCGATGTTCATCGGCGGGTTGGCGTTCGACAACGCAGGTCTCCAGGAGGAGGCCAAGGTCGGCATCCTGCTGGCATCGCTCATAGCTGCGTTGATCGGGTCCCTGATCCTCTTCCGTGCCCGTAGGCCGAGCGTCGTGTTCTCGGGCGCGACCGACGGATCGTCCCCCGGTGTCTGACATGTGCCCCATGCCGACCCTGCGGTGGTGGTGATGTCGTATTCCCTGGTCATCGTCGAGTCCCCTGCCAAGGCCAAGACCATTGCCGGCTATCTGGGTGACGGCTACGTGGTCGAATCATCGATCGGCCATGTCCGTGATCTTCCGCAGCGGGCGTCCGACGTCCCGGCCTCCCACAAGGCCGAGAAATGGGCCAAGTTGGGCATCGACGTGGAACACGACTTCGAACCGTTGTACGTCGTCAGCAGCGACAAGAAGGCACAGATCGCCCGACTCCGGTCGCTGCTCAGGGACGCCGACCGGCTGTACCTGGCAACTGATGAAGACCGCGAGGGGGAGGCCATTGCCTGGCACCTGCAGAAGGTCCTGAATCCTAAGATCCCGGTGCACCGGATGGTGTTCCACGAGATAACCAGGAAGGCGATAACCGAGGCCCTCCACGAGACGCGGGACATCGACCAGGGCCTGGTGGACGCACAGGAGACGCGGCGGCTCCTGGACCGCCTCTACGGATTCGAGCTCTCGCCGGTGCTGTGGAAGAAGATCTCCAAGGGCCTGTCGGCCGGTCGGGTGCAGAGCGTCGCCACCCGGATCGTGGTGGAGCGGGAGCGGGAGCGCATCGCGTTCCGCGCCGCCGGCTACTGGGACCTGTCGGCCGAGGTCACCACCCCGGCACCCGAGTCGTTCACCGCGGCCCTGGTCGAGGTGGATGGTCGTCGGGTGGCCTCGGGCCGTGATTTCGGCGACGACGGCAGCCTGACCCGAGACGACGTGGTGGTCCTCGACGAGGTCTCGGCCAATTCCCTGGCCGCCGGGCTGGTCGATCGTCATCTCACCGTGGACTCTGTGGAGGCGCGGCCCTACCGGCGCCGACCGGCGGCTCCGTTCATCACCTCGACGTTCCAGCAGGAGGCGGGACGCCGGCTGCGGATATCGGCTTCGATGGCCATGCATGCCGCCCAGGGCCTGTACCAGAAGGGGTACATCACCTACATGCGTACCGACAGCACCACGCTGTCGGACACCGCGCTGCGGGCAGCCCGGGACCAGATCACCGAACGGTTCGGAGCCGGGTACCTGCCCGACGCCCCCCGGACCTTCCAGAAGAAGGTACGCAACGCCCAGGAGGCCCACGAGGCGATCCGCCCGGCCGGCGACCGGTTCCGTCACCCTGATGCCGTGGCCGCCGAGGTGCCGCCGTCCGAGGCCCGGGTCTACGAGATGATCTGGCAGCGCACCGTGGCCTCCCAGATGACCGATGCGGTCGGCGAAACCGTCCAGATCCGCCTCAGCGGCACGGTCGCCGGGGAGGACACGGAAGGGGTCGGTCGGTCAGCCACCTTCTCGACCAGTGGAACAGTGATCAGCCACCAGGGGTTCCGGCGTGTCTACGTCGAGGAGCTGGACAGCCCGGAAGCCGATCCGTACAGCCGGGAGGCGGTGCTGCCGGCGGTGGTGGTGGGCGATTCCGTGCTGGTCACGTCGGTCAGCCCGGAGGGCCACACGACGCAGCCGCCGTCGCGGTTCACCGAGGCCTCGCTGGTCAGGAAGCTCGAGGAACTGGGGGTGGGGCGGCCATCCACCTACGCCTCGATAATGGAGACCATCCAGAGCAAGGACTACGTCTGGAAGAAGGGGTCCGCGCTGGTTCCGACGCTCAGCGCCTTCGCCGTGACCACGCTCCTCGAGACCCACTTCCCGAGGTTGGTCGACTACGACTTCACGGCTCACATGGAGGACGACCTGGACCGCATCGCCAACGGGACGGCCGAACGGGTGCCGTGGCTGCACGACTTCTACTTCGGGACCGCCGAGGACATCGGGCTGTTGGCCAAGGTCACGACGCGCCTGGGCGACATCGACGCCAAGGCGGTCAGCACCCTGGTGCTCGGCCGCAGCGGCGATGACGACGTGGTCGCCTGCTTCGGCAAGTTCGGTCCCTACGTCCAGTTCGGCGACGAGACGCGGTCGATCCCCGATGACATTCCGCCCGACGAGCTCACCGTCGATATGGCCCTCGAGTTCCTGGCGGCGCCGTTGGAGCAGTTCCTCGGAGATGACCCGGAGAGCGGGCTGCCGGTCATAGCCCGAGCCGGTCGGTTCGGGCCCTATGTGTCGCTGGGCAGGCCACAGCAGCAGGTGGAGCGTTCGCCTGAACTGTCCCGCCTGGCCGCTCTGCCCCTGAACCGGACCGAGGCGAGGGTGGCGCTCTCGTACCTGCACCTGGCGGTTGACCCTGTCGACGATGCGGCGGCGAAGCGGGTGGTGAACGTGCCGTCCCGGGGAGTCGGCAAGGGAGCGATCGAGCGGGTCGGTGCCCTGGCCGAGGAGGCCGGCATCGGGTTCTTCGAGGCGTTGAGCCGGGCCGACGAGGCCGGTGTCACCGGTCGTCCGCTTGCCGGCATCCGGTCGTTCCTGGATCTCCGCCCGGCTCTGGTCGCCCGGCTGGCCGATGGCCCGGCGGCCGTCCTGACCGCCGCCGTCGAGGGGTCGGGCTACCTCGACGAGTTGCGCGCCGGTGGCCCCGACAGCGAGGAGCGGCTTGCGAACCTGGATCTCCTCGTCGCCGCCGTTGACGGGTTCACCGACGTTCCCGACCTGCTCGGGCAGTTGGACGGCCTGACGGCGGTAGAGGATCGTCCCAGGCCCAGGACGGCGTCGTTGTTCTCGACGATGACCCTCGAGCGCATCACCCTGGAGGACGCACTGCAACTGCTCAGCCTGCCGAGGGCGGTCGGGTCGGATCCGAGCGACGGTGTCGAGATAACGGTGCAGAACGGGCGGTTCGGCCCGTACCTGAAGAAGGGCGGCGACAGCCGCAGCCTCGCCAACGAGGAGCAGCTCCTCACCATCACCCTCGAGGAGTGCCTGGCCATCCTGGCCCTGCCCAAGCGTCGGGGCCGGTCGGCGGCGAAGCCGCCGCTGCGCGAGTTGGGCCAGGACCCCGAGAGCGGGCGGACGATCATCCTGAAGGACGGCAACTGGGGTCCGTATGTGACAGACGGCGAGTACAACGCCTCTCTCGGCCGGGGCGACTCGGTCGAGGAACTCACCGATGAGCGGGCGGCCCAGTTGTTGGCCGAGCGTCGTGCCAAGGGTCCGGCCGGGAAGCCCGCCGGGAGGAGGAAGCCCGCCCGAGGGAGGAAACCCGCCGGCGGCTAGTCGGCGGCGCTGGCCGTCCGGGTGCCGGCAGTCGGTCCGGACCGGTCCTTCTAGAGTGGAGGGGTGAGCGCAGTTACTGGCGGTGGGTCGTCCCGCCCCGATGACGAACCGCATCCGGGAGACGAGTTCGTCACGCTCCTGCACCTGGAGGACGAGAGGCCGGGCCTGCACGTCCGGATGTTCGGCTCGTCGGAGTTCTTCCGACTGTGGCTGGCGCAGGTCGTCTCGGCAACCGGTGACTGGCTGGGCCTGCTCGCCATCAGCCTGCTCGCCATCCGACTGGGCACGGGTTCGGAGGGTGCCGCCCTCAGCCTGGTACTGGCGGCCCGCATCGTGCCCGGCTTCTTCTTCGGCCCGGTGGCCGGCGTGCTGGTGGACCGCTGGGACCGGAAGCGGGTAATGGTCACCTGTGACATCGGCCGGGCGTTGGTGATGGTCGCCCTGCCGTTCGTCAACTCAATCCTCGGCCTCTTCCTGGCCTCCCTCGCCCTTGAGGCCTTCACCATGCTGTGGTCGCCGGCCAAGGAGGCATCGGTGCCAAACCTCGTGGAGAAGGAGTACCTGGCCACCGCCAACTCGCTGTCCCTGGTAGCCGCCTACGGGACCTTCCCCGTGGGTGCCGCCCTGATGGCCCTGTTCGGCCGGCTCTCGACCGCGCTGTTCAGCTCATCGTGGGCCGACAACCTGCGGCTGGACGACATGGGCCTTGCGTTCTACTTCAACTCGCTGTCGTTTCTGGTCACTGCCGTGCTGATCGCCACCCTGGCGCTGCCGAAGCGACTCAGGGCCGAGAAGGACGCGGCGCGGGGCCGGAGGGCCAGGCTCGCCGACCCGATCGCCGAGTTGAAAGAGGGCTGGCAGTTCATCTTCGTCAACCCCGTCGTCCGCACAGTCAACATGGGGCTGGCCACCGGCCTCATCGGCGGCGGCATGTTGATCCCCCTGGGCGCCATCTATGCCGACGAGGTCCTGGGTGCCGGCAAGTCCGGCCTGGGCGTGCTGATCTCTGCGCTGGGAGTGGGGGTGGCCGCCGGTGTGGCGCTCCTCTCATGGGTCCAGCGTCGCGTGGACAAGGCGCGCCTGTTCACCTGGTCGTTGATCGGGTCCGGCGTGTTCCTGGCGGCGGCGGCGTCGATCAGCCAGGTCCACCTGTCGACGTCCATGGTGTTCGGCATCGGGGTGTGTGCCGGTTCGGTGTACGTGCTGGGGTTCACCCTCATACACGAGAACGTCGAGGACAATCTTCGGGGCCGGATCTTCTCGACTCTCTACCTGCTCGTCCGGGCCTGCGTGCTGCTGGCCCTGGTGGTGGGGCCGCTGATCGAGGACGGCCTCGACCGGTTGTCGAACGTGCTGTGGGACCGCCACATCGAGGTGGTCGGTATGGGTATAGACGTGCCGGGAGTCCGTCTCACGCTCTGGTTGGCGGCTCTCATCATCCTGGCTTCCGGAGCCGGCGCCGTGGCGTCGCTGCGTGGCGGGTCGCCGGGCATGGGCATCCACTCCCGGGACGGGAAGGTCGGAGCGTGACCGGTCGCCTGATCGCCTTCGAGGGCGCCGACGGCACCGGCAAGTCGACACAGGCACGGCTGCTCGCCGATCGCCTGGGTGCGGTGCTGACGCGTGAGCCCGGTGGTACGCCGTTGGGCGAGATCCTCCGGTCGATCGTGTTGGACCCGGTGGGCGTAGCTCCGGTCGACCGTGCCGAGGCCCTGATCATCGCCGCCGCCCGGGCCCAACACGTGGCCGAGGTGTTGAGGCCCGCGTTGGAGGCGGGGCGCGACGTCGTGACCGACCGGTACATTGCCTCCTCCGTGGCCTACCAGGGTTACGGCAGGGGGCTCGGTGCTGACGAGGTGGCAGCGGTGTCTGCGTTCGCCACCGACGGGTTGGCCGCCGACCTGGTGGTCGTGATCGAGGTTGATGAGGCGACCACCGCTGAGAGGCTCGGCGGCGACCTGGATCGGATCGAGCAGGCAGGCGTGGACTTCCGGTCCCGGGTCATCGCCGGCTATCGGGCCATGGCCGACGCCGAGCCCGACCGCTGGGTGGTCGTCGACGGGAACGGAACCGTCGACGAGGTCGCCGACCGGGTGGCCGCGGCGGTGGCAGAGCGCCTTCCCGCACCGTGAACGACCTAGACCTCTGGGCCGCGGTGGTCGGCCAGCCCGGGGCGACCGACCTGCTCAGGTCTGCGGCAGCCGCACCTGTGCACGCATACATGTTCGTCGGCCCTCCCGGCACCGGCCGCCTGGAAGCCGCCCGTGCATTCGCCGGAACCCTGTTCGCCGGGGGCGCCGGGAGCGGTGACGCCGCCGATCGGCATAGACGCCTGGCGGCGGCCGGGCAGCATCCCGACCTCGTGATGATCGTCCCCACCGGGCGTGCACTGCTGGTAGCCGAGATCGCCACGATCATCAGGGAGGGCTCGCGCTCGCCGATCGAGGCGGCGCACAAGGTGATAGTCGTCGACCGCTTCGAGACCGCCGAGCCTGCGGCTGCGGCGGGCCTCCTCAAGGCAATCGAGGAGCCACCGGCTTCCACCGTGTTCATCCTGTTGGCAGAGGAGGTGCCCGAGGAGCATTCCACCGTGGCCTCGCGGTGTGTCAGGGTCGACTTCCCGCCGCTACCCGACGATGTGGTAGCTACGGCGCTGGTGGACGACTCGGTGGACCGCGACCTTGCCGCGGTCCTTGCCGAGGCGGCAGGCGGCAGGCTGGATCGCGCACGGCTGCTGGCGACAGACCCGGCCTTCCTGGGCCGCCGCGATGCGTGGCGCTCGGTGCCTGATCGCCTGGACGGCACCGGTGCGGTGGTTGCGGTCCTGGTCGCCGAGCTGCAGTCGCTGATCGACGACTCGCAGAAGCCGCTGGCGACCCGGCACGAGGCCGAGATGAAGGCCCTGACCGAGCGTGAGGAAGAGCTCGGAACCCGGGGTTCGGGCCGGCGCGACCTCGTCGAACGGCAGCGTCGCGAGGTGCGTCGGCTACGTGACGACGAGTTGCGGTTCGGGCTGGCGACGCTCAGCCGCTGCTACCTGAACCGGGCCGCCTCGGAGGGCCGGTCCGAGGGACTGGACGCCACCGGAAGGGTTACGGCGGCTGCCGGGGAGCTGGACAGGAATCCCAACGAGGCGCTTCTCCTGCAGTCCCTCTTCCTGGACCTGCCCCGCGCCGTCTGAGGATGCCCCCTCCGCCGACCGACCGACCGTGCGGACTTCGTGACGGGTGGCTCCCTGCCGTCGGCCTGAACTCCCGCCATCGAGGTTGGTAGACATTCCAGTCGGCTGGAAGATCGGGCGGATATGTTGGCGGTATGAAGATCGGGGAGTTGGCCGACCGCACGGGAGTGACGACCAAGACCGTCCGGTACTACGAGTCGATCGGCCTGCTCGCAGAGCCGGAGCGGACGGCCTCTGGCTACCGGGACTACGACACCGATGCGGTCGAGCGCCTCTGCTTCGTGCGGGACGCCCAGGCAACCGGCCTGTCACTGGCCGAGATCGCGTCGGTTCTCGAGCTGAAGGCCGCCGGCTCGACCTCGTGCAGCCACACGGCGGCGTTGTTGGAGCGTCACCTGGTCGACCTGGACGAGCAGATCGCCCGTCTTCACCAGGCCCGCGAGGACCTTGCTGTCCTGGCGGAGCGGGCAGTCGCCCTCGACCCCTCCTCGTGCACCGACCCGAACCGGTGCCAGGTCATCGCCTCGGCCGCGGGCTGATCCGGGGGAACTTTCCGGTTATTCCGGATTTCACCCTTGACATTCCAGTCGAATGGAAGGTTTAGGATGCTCTCATGAGCATCGGTGCAGTGGACCAGACTGCTGCGGAACCACCCGGGGCGGCCCGAGCCGACCTGGCCATCGAGGGCATGACATGTGCTGCGTGCGCCGGCCGGATCCAGCGGGCGCTCGGAAGGCTCGACGGCGTGGAGGACGCACAGGTCAACTTCGCCACCGGCCGCGCGACCGTGCTGTACGGCGCCGGGGTGGGCGACGCCGAGTTCAGGTCGGCCATCGAGGGCCTCGGCTACGGCGTGGTCGACACCGACGGTGCCGACGATTCCGAGGAACGGCGAGCGGCCGACCTGCTACGCCGCTTCATTGCGGCTGCGGTGCTGGCGGTGCCGGTGGTGATGCTCTCGATGGTGCCGCCGCTGCGCTTCGACGGCTGGGAATGGCTCGTGGCGGTCCTGGCCACGCCGGTGGTCTTCTGGTCGGGATGGACGTTCCACCGGGCAGCCTGGATGAACCTGAGACACGGTTCGACCACGATGGACACCCTGGTGTCGATGGGAACGCTCTCGGCCTGGTCGTGGTCGACCGTGGTCCTCCTCGGCGACATCGACGGGGCACACGTGTACTACGAGACCGGCACGGTGATCGTGGCGCTGATCCTGCTCGGAAAGTGGTTCGAGGTGCGTGCCAAGCGCCGCTCGGGCGATGCCATCCGGGCGCTTGCCGACCTGGGTGCCCGCATGGCACGCCTAGAGGACGGCACCGAGGTCGCCCTCGACGACCTCGTGGTGGGCATGCGGTTCGTGGTCCGACCGGGTGAGAAGATCGCCACAGACGGGGTGGTCGTGGACGGCCACTCGGCGGTCGACGCCTCGATGGTCACCGGCGAGCCCGTACCTGTCGACGTCTCCGTCGGCGACGAGGTGATCGGCGCAACCGTCAACACCAACGGCTCGCTCGTCGTGGAGGCCACCCGGGTGGGGGCCGGCACTGTCCTGGCCCAGATCATCCGGCTGGTCGACGAGGCCCAGGGCAGTCGGGCCGAGGTGCAGCGCCTCGCCGACCGGGTGTCGGCCGTGTTCGTGCCGGTCGCAATCGGCACCGCGGCCATGACCCTGGCCGGATGGTTCCTGACGGGCAACTCGGCCGATCAGGCCTTCACGGCAGCAGTCGCCGTCCTGATCATCGCATGCCCGTGTGCGCTGGGCCTGGCGACGCCCATGGGGATTATTGTCGGAACCGGGAGGGGAGCGCAGCTGGGTGTCATCATCAAGGGCGGCGAGGTGCTCGAGGACACCCGGGCGGTCGACGTGGTGGTCGTCGACAAGACCGGCACCGTCACCGAGGGTCGCATGGAGCTCGTCGAGGTCATGGCACCGGACGCCGATCCTGCGACGCTGTTGCGGGTGGCAGCCTCCCTCGAGTCACTCTCCGAGCACCCCATCGCACAGGCCGTGAGCACCGCCGTTGCCGACTACGCCCGTGTAGAGGACTTCCTGAACCTCCCGGGCCTCGGCGTCACGGGTGTGGTCGACGGGGTCGAGGCGCGCGTCGGACGTCGGCGGCTCTTCGACGACGTTCCGGCCCGGATCGAGGACCTGGCGGCAACAGCCGAGGCGACCGGTGCGACGGCGGTGTTCGTCGGACGGGCCGGTACCGCCGAGGCGGTGCTCGTCGTGTCGGATCGGATCAGGGACACGTCCGTCGACGCCATTGCGGCCCTCCACGACCAGGGTCTTACGGTGACCCTGCTGACCGGCGACAACCGGCGGACCGCCGAATACGTGGGCGGTGTGGTCGGCGTCGACCACGTCATCGCCGAGGTCATGCCCGACGACAAGGCGGCAGAGGTACGTCGGCTGCAGGCCGCCGGACACCGTGTTGCAATGGTCGGCGACGGGATCAACGACGCCCCGGCGCTGGCACAGGCAGACCTCGGCATAGCAGTGGGTACCGGTACCGACATCGCCATGGAGGCCTCGGACCTCACGATCGTGAGCGGGGACCTGAGGGCCGTCGCCGATGCGATCGCCCTGTCCCGCCGGACGCTGGCCACCATCAAGGGCAACCTGTTCTGGGCATTCGCCTACAACGCCCTGGCGATCCCGTTGGCCGCCAGCGGCGTGCTGAACCCGATGATCGCAGCCGGGGCGATGGGCGTGTCGTCCCTGTTCGTCGTGACCAACAGCCTCCGCCTGATGCGCTTCACCGGCTACCGCGGTTCGACCACCAGCCCTGCAACCACCCGAACAAAGGAGACGGTGACCACATGACCACCACCCGCGTCCACTCTGTGCCCGGCATGAGCTGTGACCACTGCGTCAAGGCCATCACCGACCACGTCACCCCGCTCGACGGGGTGACGGGCCTGGTCGTCGACCTGGATGCCAAGACCGTCACGGTCACCGGCGGAGATGATGTCGCTGTCGTGGCTGCGATCGACGAAGCCGGCTTCGACGTCGCCTGAGGTCCACCCTCGGACCCTGTTGCGGTCCGGCTGGTTCAGGCGTCGTGGATCCGGATGCGGACCCGCTTGAAACCCCTGCCCTTCGACTCTGTCCTGACCACCTCGATGCGTCCGACCTGGCCGGTCGACGACACGTGCGTCCCGCCGTCGGCCTGCCGGTCCAGGCCCACGATGTCGACGACGCGTATCTCTGTCACCGACTCGGGGATCAGGTTCACCTTCGTCCGTATGAGGTCGCCGTCCAACACGGCGTCCTCCCGCGCCAGGAACGACACCTCGATGGGCCGGTCGGACGCCAGCTCGACATTGCAGAGTTCCTCGACGCGTTCCCTGAAGCCGTCGGGCAGCTCGGTCAGCTCAAAGTCCATCCGGCCTTGCAGTGGTTCCATGTTCCCGCCGGTGACAGGTCGGTGCCACTCCCGCCAGATGACGCCGCAGAGGACGTGCATTGCCGTGTGCGTCCGCATCAACTGTCGCCGCCGCTCGTCCTCGACCTCGCCGCTGACAGTCGTACCGACCGGGGGAACAGGCCCGGCCAACCGGTGCAGCACCCGTGTGCCGTCCGAGCGCACGTCGATCACAGAGGCTGCGCCCGTGTCCCACGTGAGGTGGCCCGTGTCGTGCGGCTGGCCTCCGCTGGTGGCGTAGAACGCCGTGCGGTCCAACTCGACACGGTCGTCGTCGACCGCCACCACCGTGGCGTCGAAGGTCCGTAGGTCGGCGTCCCTCAGGTAAAGGCGGTCGGTCATGGCGTGGTCCCATCGGCAGACGTGTGTATCTCGACCCTCAGCTCGCCCCTGACGACCCGCCACGCCAACTGCTCCAGACCGGCGCCGCTTGCCGGGAACGTGTTGGAGGAGTCACAGGAGTCCACGAACAGGCTGGCAGCCGCGTCCCACTGGACGAGACAGGAGTCGCTCCGTCCCGGCACCCGGGCAGAGAAGGCGGACCAGCCCACCGTCGGGTCATCGCCGTGGTGGGTGATCCAGATCGGTCGGTCCCGGCCGGCCAGGTCCGGGAACGGCACCGGTCCGTCCCTGGCGATTCCGGCGGCCAGGGAGGCCGCGTGGATGCCCCTGAAGTCGTCGTCGCCCAGGTACACCTCGATCTTGTCCGACGTGCCGGCCAGCCAGAGCATCAGCAGCATGGCGCCGACACCGGCACCCAGCCCGGCCAGCCCGATGACGATGCCACGCACGGCGCCGAGCCGGAGGCCTTGGGCTACGGGCACTGTTCGGGCTCCTTCTCGGCAGGCTGTTCCGGCAGGTGGGACCGGGTTTGGACCTGTCTAGTATCGCCTGAGACCTCGGTAGCCGGCAGCGCCGGCCGGCGAGCGAGTCGGACGACGGTTTCAGGAGGCCGCCGAGGTGGACCTGTTCGAGTACCAGGGCAAGCAGTTCTTCGCGGGCTACGGCATGCCGGTTTCACCCGGCGAGATCGCCTTCACCGTCGACGAGGCCGTGGCCGCGGCCGAACGGCTAGGCACGCCGGTCATGGTCAAGGCACAGGTCCACACGGGGGGACGTGGCAAGGCCGGCGGCGTGAAGTTCGCCGCCACGATCGATGATGTGCGGACACATGCCTCCGACATCCTGGGGCTCGACATCAATGGTCACGTGGTCGGGCGCGTTTGGATCGAGAAGGCCTCCGACATTGCCGAGGAGTACTACGCCAGCTTCACCCTCGATCGGTCGGCCAGGAAGCACCTGGGGATGCTGTCGGCCGAGGGCGGGGTCGAGATCGAGACCGTCGCCGAGCAGAACCCCGATGCCATCGCCAAGATCTGGGTGGATCCCGTCGACGGGCTGGACGAGGAGGCGTGTCGCGAGTGGGTGGCCGCGGCCAACCTCCCCGACGCCGCCGTCGACGGCACCGTCCGGATCATGCTGCAGCTCTACACCGCCTATGTCGAGGGTGACGCCGACCTGGTCGAGATCAACCCCCTGATCCTCACGCCCGAGGGAGAGGTGCACGTCCTCGACGCCAAGGTGACCCTCGACGGCAACTCGGTGTTCCGGCATGAGGGATACGCGGCCTTCGACGAGACCCAGGCCCGCGACGAACGTGAGACCGCAGCCCACGCCGGCGGGCTTCAGTACGTGGGGCTGGACGGATCGGTCGGTGTGATCGCCAACGGCGCAGGCCTGGCCATGTCGACCGTCGACGTCGTCAACCAGGTGGGTGGTGCCGCAGCCAACTTCCTGGACATAGGCGGGGGCGCCAACGCCGATGTCATGGCCGGGGCACTCGAGGTCATCAACAACGACCCGGCCGTGCGGTCCATCTTCATCAACATCTTCGGGGGCATCACCCGTGGCGACGAGGTGGCCAACGGAATCCTCGAGGCGCTCAGCCGGGTCCAGATAGAAGCACCGATCGTGATCCGCCTGGACGGCACCAACGCCGACGAGGGAAGGGCGATCCTGGAGCCGCACCTGTCTGACACCCTGGCAATGGCGTCGACGATGCTCGAGGCGGCCGAGCGCGCCGTGGAACTGGCCGGAGCCGCGGCGGTAGGGGCCTGAGCCATGAGCATCTTCGTCGACGAGACCACCAGGGTCGTCTACCAGGGCCTGACCGGCAGGCAGGGCAGCTACTACGGACTCCTGAACCGCGACTACGGCACACAGGTCGTGGCGGGCACGAATCCCAGGAAGGCCGGCCAGGACGTCGACGGGATCCCGATATTCGCCTCGGTCGCCGACGCTGTGGCCGAGACCGGTGCCACGGCATCGTGCATCTTCATCCCGGCCCCCGGGGTCCACGACGCTGTGATCGAGGCGGCCGAGGGTGGTGTCAGGTTCATCGTGGCGATCACCGAGGGTGTGCCCGCACACGACGAGGCCCGGTTCTACAACCGCCTGAAGCGCGACTTCCCCGCCGTGCGCCTGCTGGGTCCGAACTGTCCGGGAATCATCTCGCCGGGCAGGTGCAACATCGGCATCACCGCAGGCCACATCGCCCTGCCCGGTGGTCCCGTCGGGATCGTGAGCCGCTCCGGCACCCTCACCTATCAGGCCCTCTACGAGTTGAAACAGAAGGGCATCGGCTGCACCACGTGTGTGGGAATCGGCGGCGACCCTGTTCCGGGAACCTCGTTCATCGACTGTCTCGAGGCGTTCCAGAACGACCCCGAGACGAAGGCCGTGATGATGATCGGTGAGATCGGTGGATCGGCGGAGGAAGAGGCCGCCGAGTACATCTCGCAGCACATGACCAAGCCCGTGTCGGCCTACGTCGCCGGTGTCACGGCACCTCCCGGCAAGAAGATGGGCCACGCCGGGGCCATCGTCTCCGGTGGGAAGGGGACGGCTGTGGCCAAGATGGACGCACTGCGCGATGCCGGGGTACTCGTGGGTCTGAACCCCACCGAGGCGGGCGAGTTGATGGCCGGAATCGTCGCTGGCCTGTAGGCGGGCCCGGGCCAACGGGCCGCTGGTACGGTCGCCCGCATGCGCCTGGCTGTGTTGGCCTCCGGTACCGGTTCGATCCTGGACGCGATGGTCGACGCGGGCCTTCCGGTGAACCTGATGGTCACGGACAGGCCCTGTCTGGCGGTTCAGCGTGCCGCAGCCCGGGGCATCCGAGCGACCATCGTGGGACGTGGCTCGTTCGGCGACGACTTCGACAGGGATGCCTACACCCGCAGGCTCGTCGAGGTCCTGGTCGCCGCCGACATCGGCCTCGTGGCGATGGCCGGCTTCGGGACTGTCCTGGCCCAACCCGCCTACGACACGTTCGCCGGTCGCATCCTGAACACGCACCCGGCCCTCCTGCCGGCGTTTCCCGGCTGGCACGCTGTCGAGGACGCCCTCGCCCACGGCGTCAGGGTCACCGGCTGCACGGTCCACATGGCCACGTTGGAGGTGGACTCCGGCCCGATCCTGGCCCAGGAGGCCGTACCGGTCCTGCCGGACGACGACGTCGAGAGCCTCCACGAGCGCATCAAGACGGTGGAGCGTCGCCTCTACCCCGAGACGATCCGGGCCGTGATGGACAATGCCGCCGGCCTGATCGGAGGCACCGCGTGAACCGCCGTGCCCTGCTGTCCGTGCACGACAAGGCCGGGATCGTGGACCTGGCCCGTGGGCTGGTCGACCTCGGGTGGGAGCTGGTGTCGAGCGGTGGCACGGCACGCCTGCTGTCCGACGAGGGTCTGCCGGTGACCGAGGTGGCCGAGACCACCGGGGCGCCCGAGATGCTGGGCGGACGGGTCAAGACCCTCCACCCGGTCATCCACGGAGGAATCCTGGCAGACCGGTCGAACCCCGCCCATGTCGCCGACCTCCAGGCTCGGGGCATCACACCGATCGACCTGGTCGTCGGCAACCTGTACCCGTTCAGGTCAGACCCCTCGATCGAGTTGATCGACATCGGCGGCCCGACCATGATGCGCGCGGCTGCCAAGAACCACGCCCATGTCGGTGTCGTGGTCGACCCCTCCGACTACGGGCCCGTCCTGGATGAGCTGAGGGCCGGCGGCGCACTCTCGGAGGACACCCGTCGGCGCCTGGCGAGGGCCGCGTTCGCCCATACCGCCGCCTACGACGCCGCCATCGTGGGCTGGTTCGACGAGGCGCCGGCCGAAGGCGCGGCAGCCGGCGGGCTGCCCGACTCGCTGCACCTGGCGCTGGAGCGGGTACAGGACCTGCGCTACGGGGAGAACCCCCATCAGGTGGGAGCCCGCTACCGGGAGGCGGGCCGGACCGGCTGGTGGGACGATGCGATCATGCACGGCGGCAAGGCCATGTCGTACCTCAACCTCCTCGACACAGAGGCCGCCTGGCGACTCGTCCACAGTCTGGGCGAGGAGCCCACGGCCGTGGTGGTCAAGCACGTCAACCCCTGTGGCGCCGCGGTCGGCGGGGACATAGCCGAGGCCTACGTCGCCGCCCACGAATGTGATCCCATCTCGGCGTTCGGTGGCATCGTGGCGGTGAACCGGCCGGTCACGCAGGCGATGGCCGAGGCCCTTACAGAGGTGTTCACCGAGGTTGTGGTGGCGCCCGCCTACGAGGCCGGGGCCCTGTCCCACCTGCAGGGCAGGAGGAACCTGCGGATCCTGGAGGCACACACACCCACCTGGCCGGCCCACGAGGTGCGGAGCATCGACGGGGGCCTGCTGGTCCAGACCATCGACACGCTCGCCCTGGACGACTCGGGCCGCATCGACAGGTCGGGTTGGACCGTCGCCACCGAGAGGTCCCCGTCCGACGCCGAGTGGTCCGACCTGGAGTTCGCATGGCGTGTGGCGGCCCGGGTGTCATCCAACACGATCGTGCTGGTCAAGGACCGTCGGGCGGTCGGAATCGGCGCCGGCCAGCAGAACCGTCGCGACGCCGGAAGGATCGCGGCCGACAAGGCCGATGGTCGGGCCGTCGGAGGGGCGTGCGCCAGCGATGCGTTCTTCCCGTTCAGGGACGGGCTCGACGCCGCTGCCGAGGCCGGGGCCACAGCGGTGATCCAGCCCGGGGGCTCCGTCCGTGACGACGAGGTGATCGCCGCCGCCGACGAGGCCGGCATGGCCATGGTCCTGACCGGCGAGCGGCACTTCCGACACTGAGTTCGGATCTTCTCCCCGGCCGACGGACAGCCGGTAGCCTGCCGCCCCATGGCCGCTGAATTCCTCGCCGGTGGCCCGGTCGCCGAAGCCGTCCTGGCCGATGTGCGCTCCCGGGTGGACCTGCTCAAGGCCTCGGGGACCACTCCGGGCCTCGGCACCATCCTGGTCGGAGACGACGGGGCCAGTGCCGGCTACGTTCGCAAGAAGCACGAGACCTGCGCGGAGGTGGGAATGGTCTCGCAGAACATCAGCGTGTCCGCCGATTCGCCGCCCGAGGCCCTGGACGAGGCGGTTGCCGAGTTCAACGCCGACCCGGCCGGCCACGCCTACATCATCCAGCACCCGGTGGCCGAAGGCTTCGACTTCAACGCCGCGCTCGCTGCTATGGATCCGGCCAAGGACGCCGACGGCCTCCATCCGACCAACCTCGGGAAGCTGGTCCTCCAGGAGGAGGGACCGGTGCCGTGCACCCCGGCGGGTATCCAGGCCATGTTCGTGCACTACGGCATCGAGGTCTCCGGGAAGCACGTGGTCGTCATCGGCCGGGGCCCGACCCTCGGCCGACCTCTCTCCCTGGTGCTGACCACCAAGGCCCCCGGGGCCAACGCCGCCGTCACCGTCGTGCACTCGGCGGTTCACGACCTCGCCGCCCTGACGCGAACTGCCGACATCATCGTCGCAGCCGTCGGAATACCGAACTTCGTGACCCCCGACATGGTCCGCCCGGGCGCTGTCGTCGTGAGCGGTGGCATCTCCTGGGAGGGCAGGCGCCTCCTGGCCGACGTCGACGAGTCGGTGGGTGAGGTGGCTTCGTGGATAACGCCACGCCTCGGTGGGGTGGGGCCGACCACGGTCGCCATGCTGCTGCGAAACACCGTCGAGGCTGCCGAGAGGGCCACGGCCTGAGTTCCGGCGGTTTTACCGACCGCCACCTGCGCCACGATGTGGTGTGTCCGTCGGTGCGCACGCCGTCCACCGGCAGCAACGTGACGAAATGGTGACGATCGGGCCCGGGACGTGTTGGTGGTCGACCCCTACCCTCCATACGCATGGCGGGCATTTTGGAACGGCTGGCAGCGCGAACGACGCTCAGCTTCGAGTACTTTCCGCCGGCCACGGCCGAGGCCAGGCCGGGTGCCATGCAGACGGTGACCCGGCTGGCCCGCAGGCACCCCGACTTCGTGTCGGTCACCTACGGGGCCGGTGTCAGCGACAGGGGCCGCACCCGGTAGATGGTCGCCCATGTGTCGGTCAACCACGTGTCCGGTCGCCACCGCTGCCCTGTGGTTCCGCACCTGACCGGCATCGGCCACACGACGGCCGAGAGCCGGGAGCTGCTGGCCGACCACGCAGCGGTGGGCGTCGGCGACCTGCTGGCCCTTGCAGGCGACCCGAGATCCGACCTGCCCGCCGGCGACTTCCGCTACGCCGCGGACCTGGTCGAGTTGGTGAGGGCCGAAACCGACTTCTCGGTCGGCGTGGCCGCCTTCCCCGAACTGCACCCCGACTCGCCCGACAGGGGGCACCTTGCGGCCAAGTTGGCCCTGGCCGACTTCGGCATCACACAGTTCTTCTTCGACCCCTCGCACTATCGCCGGATGGCCGACGACCTGGCCGCCCTCGACTGCACCACTCAGGTCCTGGCCGGTGTGATCCCGGTGACCAACCCGAAGTCGGTGAAGCGGTTCGCCGACATGAACGGTACACACACCCCCGACGATCTCTGGAACCGGCTGGAGGCTGCCGATCCCGATGAGAGGCTGCGGATCGCCTGCGACCAGGCGGCTGCCCTGATCGTGGACCTCGTGGACCTCGGCGTGCCCGGAATCCACCTGTACACCCTGAACGTGCCCGAGGCCGTCGAGGGTGTGCTGGGGCGACTGGGCGACGGGTTCTTCGCCGCCGCCGCCTGACCCCAGGCGCCTGCGTGGGCCCGGTTCCCGGGGCTGGGGCCGGACCGGCCAGTGGATAGGGTCGGGAGCATGGGCCAGAAGATCACGATGACCGCAGACGGCGCCCTCACCGTCCCCGATGAGCCAATCATCCCCTTCATCGAGGGCGACGGCAGCGGCGTCGACATCTGGCCGGCAGCGAAGCTGGTGCTGGATGCGGCGGCCGCCAGGCACGGCCACAGCGTCGACTGGCGCGAGGTGCTGGCGGGCGAGAAGGCCTACAACGAGGTCGGTGAGTGGCTGCCGCAGGAGACGGTCGAGGCCTTCGACGAGTGCATGATCGGCATAAAGGGACCGCTCACCACGCCGATCGGAGGCGGTTTCCGCAGCCTCAACGTGGCGTTGCGCCAGATCCTCGACCTGTACGTGTGCCTCCGCCCGGTCCGCTGGTTCAAGGGGGTGCCGTCGCCGGTCAAGGCCCCCGAGCTGGTCGACATGGTCGTCTTCAGGGAGAACACCGAGGACATCTACGCGGGCCTCGAGGTGGAGGCCATGTCGCCCGATGCGTTGAAGCTCCGGGAACTGCTGGAGGACGCCTTCGGCTGGAAGATCCGTGAGGACGCCGGCATCGGAATCAAGCCGATCTCCAAGACGGGTTCGCAGCGACTGCAGCGGGCTGCGCTCGAGTACGCCGTGGCCAAGGGTCGCAAGCGCGTCCACTGGGTTCACAAGGGCAACATCATGAAGTTCACCGAGGGCGCCTTCCAGAAATGGGGCTACGAGCTGGTCCGCGAGGAGTTCAGCGACGTGGCCGTCGCATGGTCCGACTGCAACGGTGATCCCGGCGACAAGATCCTCGTGCAGGACACCATCGCCGACATAGCCCTCCAGCAGGTGCTCACGAGGCCGACCGAGTTCGACATCATCGGCACCATGAACCTGAATGGCGACTACCTCTCCGACGCCCTGGCCGCCCAGGTCGGTGGCATCGGCATCGCACCGGGTGGCAACGCCAACTACGTCACCGGGCATGGAATCTTCGAGGCCACCCATGGCACGGCTCCCAAGTACGCAGGCCAGGACAAGGTGAACCCGTCGTCGGTGCTGCTCTCCGGGGTGCTCATGTACGAGCACATCGGCTGGCAGGAGGCCGCCGACGACATCGTGCGTGCCCTCGAGGCCGTCATCGGCGACAAGGTCGTCACCTACGACTTCGCACGCCAGATGGAGGGAGCCACCGAGGTGAAGTGCTCCGAGTTCGCCCAGGCGATAGTCGACCGCCTGTGAGCCGGCTGCCCCCGTCACGTCGTCCCGCCCCCACCGGTCGTTCCGCTGTCGCCTGACCCGACTGCCTCCGGCGCCACGGACACCGGGGTTCACACACCGGGTCCCACGCCGGGTACAGGCATCTACCGGCGCGGTTGGCACCTGATCAGGCGTTCGTTGCGCGCCCACCCGTGGGCGCACGCAGGCGGAATCTCCGGTGGCACGGTCTTCGCAGTGGCCGTGGTCGGGTTCACGATCGTCGTCGGCCGGGTGACCGACGAGGTGATCGTGCCCGGCCTCGACAGTCCCGGGGGTGTCGACGGTGTCGACATCTGGGTGGCGATGGCCACCGTGGCCCTGATCGGGCTGGTGCGTGGCGTTTCCGTGATGGTCCGCCGCTACTTCAACTTCATGGGTGCGATGCTCACGCAACGCACGTGGAGGCTGGCAGTCGTCGACAGGTACCTGGACGCACCGCTGTCCTTCTACAGGACGAGGTCGGCCGGTGAGTTGCTGGCCCACGCCGATGCCGACATCGAGGCGGCGGCATCGATGCTCATGCCCCTGGCGTTCTCGGTGACCGTCGTGGTCCTGGTGGCCCTGGCGGTGGTGAGCCTGCTGATGGTGCACCCGCTGTTCGCCTTGGTGGCGCTGCTCCTGTTCCCGACACTGGCACTGCTGAACCAGGCCTATACGAGAGCGGTGGAGGCGCCAGCCGCAACAGCACAGGCCCTAATCGGCCGTGTATCGGGCATCGTCCACGAGAGCCTCGAAGGGGTGCTGGTCGTCAAGACCCTGGGCCGTGAGCAGGCCGAGGTAGACCGGCTGACCGAGGCGTCTGAGGAGTTGAGGCAGAGGCGCATGGACGTGGGTGCGCTGCGGGCCCGGTTCGAGCCCGTGCTCTACTCGTTGCCGAGCATCGGGGTGCTGGTCCTGCTCCTGATCGGGGCCCGGCTGGTCGGCAGTGGATCGGTGACCGTCGGCCAGGTGGTGCAGGGCATGACACTGTTCAGCATCCTGTGGCTCCCGGTGCAGATCATCGGGTTCCTGTTCCAGGAGATGCCGCGGTCGGTCGTGGCCATGGACAGGATCGACTCGGTTCTCGCCGTGCGACCGGAGGACCGGCTGGATCCCCGGCCCGGCCTGGCCGAGGTGCCCGACACCGTCGCCGTCGGGTTCGACGACGTGTCGTTCTCGTATCCCGATGGAACGCCCGTCCTGAGAGGGCTGTCTGCCCGTTTGGACCCGGGAGAGGTCGTAGCGCTCGTCGGCGCCACGGGATCCGGGAAGAGCACGCTCATCGGCCTGCTGTCGGGCCTGATGCCCGTCGACGGCGGCCGCATCACCCTCGGTGGGGTGGACATCGCCGTGCTGGGGCCCGACGGGGTCGCCGAGTTGGTGGCGCCGGTCATGCAGGAGACGTTCCTGTTCGCCGACACGGTCCGACGGAACCTGGTGTTCGACCGCGACCTGCCGGACGGTGAGGTGGAAAGGGTGCTGCGCCTCGTCGCTGCCGACGGGTTCGTGGCCGACCTCCCGGACGGCCTCCAGACGATCCTGGGCGAACGTGGCGTGACCCTGTCCGGTGGCCAGCGGCAGCGCCTTGCCATCGCCCGTGCACTGCTGAGGCGCCCGAGGGTGCTCGTTCTGGACGACTCCACGTCGGCTGTGGACCCGGTCGTAGAGGCCGCCATCCTCGCCAACCTGCGGGCCCACAGCGGGCGGACCCTCCTGCTGGTCGCCCACCGGTTGGCCACGATCCGCCTGGCCGATCGCGTGCTGTTCATGGAGGACGGGCGGATCGCTGCCGACGGCACCCACGACGACCTTCTGTCCATGCCCGGCTATGCGTCGCTCGCCAGGGCCTACGAGGAGGCCGGATCGTGACCAGCCTCGACGGTCACGACGCCCTTTTACCGGGCGGGGAGCCCGAGCCGCGCGCTCTCGACGACATCGCCGGTGCCGGGGCGCTTGCCGTGTTGCGGCGGGGTCTGGCCGCCTCACCGGAGCTGAGGGCGGGATTGTCGCTGAGCGTCCTCATGACCCTCACCGTGGCCGGAGGCAAGTTGGTCGTGCCCCTGGTCATCCAGGTGGTCCTGGACCGGGGCCTGGTCGGCGGGACGGTCCGCCTCGGCCTTGTCGTGGGTGCTGCAGGCGGGGCGCTGGGCCTGGTGGTGGCCACCATCCTGTTCTCCCAGATCGTGTACCTGAGGCTGGTGGCCGTTGCCGAGTCCGTTCTCATGGGCCTCCGCCTTCGGACGTTCGCCCACCTGCACCGCCTCAGCCTGGCCGAGCACACGGCGGCCAAGACGGGTGTGCTCACCGCACGGGTCACGAGCGATGTCGAGGCACTCGCCAAGTTCGCCCAGTGGGGTGCCATCTCCTGGATCGTGAACTCGGTCCAGATCGTGGGGGTCATAGTCGTCATGGCCGTCTACTCCTGGCAGCTGACGGTGGTGACGGTGCTGGTGCACCTGCCGTTGCTGCCGCTGCTGCGTGACATGCAGAGGCGCCAGCTCCGGGCGTACGACCTGCTCCGCACCCGGGTCTCCGACACGCTCGGCGTGCTCGCCGAGATGGTCCACGGGATCGAGGTCGTGCGGGCCTACGGGCAGAGGGAGGCGGCCCGTCGTCGCCTGCACGGTGTGATCGACGACCAGTACCGCCAGCAGATGCGGGCGGCCAGGTACTTCTCGCTGGTGCTTCCCAGCACCGACATCTTCGGCGTGGCGGCGGTTGCTGCGGTCATAGGCGCCGGCGTCCACTGGGGCGCCGGCTGGGGGGTCACATCCGGTGAGTTGGTCGCATTCGTGTTCCTCGTCAACATGCTCGTCACCCCGATCACCTCACTCGGCGAGACCCTCGACCAGACCCAGACGGCCCTGGCCGGATGGTGGAAGATCCTGAACGTGCTCGACACCGATGTGGAGGTGGCCGAGCCCGATGTGACCCGGACCAGGCGACTCCCCACCGGTGCCTTGGCCGTCGTGGCTGAGAGCG
Source organism: Acidimicrobiia bacterium (assembly GCA_015658775.1). Lineage (GTDB taxonomy): Bacteria > Actinomycetota > Acidimicrobiia > Acidimicrobiales > MedAcidi-G1 > UBA3125. The sequence continues at coordinate 23,487 of DQOF01000010.1, forward strand.
TGGAGTTCGCGTACAGGGGAGGCGACCGGGTCCTGCACGGGATCGACGTCGACATTCCGGCGGGAACCTCTGTCGCCGTCGTCG
>DQOF01000032.1 GCA_015658775.1 Acidimicrobiia bacterium
ATCTACACGGCCCTGGCCGGTGGCGAGTTGGTCGGCCCTGTATCGGAGTCGGACGCAAACACCCTTCTCGGCCATGCCCTCGACGGAGGCACCTCTTGACCGGCTCCACCAGGGGCCGGCTCCTGCTCGCCACGCCGGAACTCCTGGACCCCAACTTCGCCCGGGCCGTCCTGCTCATGATCGAGCACAGCGACGACGGCGCCCTGGGCCTGGTCCTGAACCGGCCCCGCATGGTCGCCGCGGCCGACGCCGTCCCGCACTGGGCCGAACGGCTTGAACCTCCGGGCCTGCTCCACAGCGGCGGGCCGGTCTCGGAGGGCTCGGTGGTCGGTCTGGGCATGGCACCGGATTCGGGGGACGACGCGGTGACGCCGCTCGTGGGGCGGCTCGGCGTTCTGGACCTCCATCGGGACCCGTCGGACCTGCCGGGGGTCGGGTCCGTGCGCCTCTTCTCCGGGTACTCGGGATGGTCCGCGGGGCAGTTGGAGGTGGAGATGGCTCTGGGCTCGTGGTTCGTGCTGGATGCCGAGCCGATGGACGCGCTCACCGACGATCCCCTCGGACTCTGGGCCTCGGTGCTGGCACGGCAGCCGGGGCTGCTGGGGCGCATGGCCGCCTACCCGGACGACCCGTCGGTCAACTGAGGCGCCGGCTCGGTCGGCCCGGGTCGACCTGCCCCAGCGGTCACGCCCTGATTTCGACGGGGGCCCGCAGCGGCAGTCGGGCGAGTCGCTCCACGACGTCGTTGTGCATCCGGATGAAGCCGAGCGAGACGGCCGTACCCAGGACCTACGGGTCCTTGCTGCCGTGGCGGGGGCGGGCATGACGGTGGGCGGCACCGTCACCGTGGGAACCGGTCCGAGGCGGACCAATCCCACGCTGTCCGGCATGGTTCCTCCGAGGCGCACCCGGCCACCGACAGGGCGACCACCACCGCTGCTGCGCCCAGGATCCGGGACGGCCCGGTCATACCCCCCTGTGTATCCGTCCGGTGCCCGGATCGTCAGGTGGCGACCCTGGGCCGCTGGTGGACACGGTCGCACGCAGCGGGGCTCAGCAGCGGACGGGAGAACGGTGGGACCGAGGGTGGCACAGCGCCGCGGGCAAGGAGGGCCGCGAGCACCCCGGCCAGTGCCCTGGTGTCGTCGAGCGCCCGGTGGGCGTCGGGCAACGCCACGTCGAGGTCCACGGCGAGGTCGACGAGGCGACCCCGCAGGCCCAATCTCCTGGCCAGTGGCAGGGTGTCCACCGCATCCAGGGCGAGGGGCCCCAGCCCGCAGCGCTCCCACTCGGAGCAGACGAAGCGGACGTCGAAGCCGGCATTGTGGGCCACGGGGACGCAACCCGCCAGGGCATCGACGAGGTCACCGGCGATCTCACCGAAGGTGGGGGCACCCAGGAGGAAGTCGGGAACGATGCCGTGGATGTCGGTCCGGCCCAGGTCGAACGTGCCGGCATCGACGAGCGTGCTCCACTCGGCGGCCACCTCTCCCCCGGCGGTGACCCGGACCACGGCGATCTCAATGATGCGCCCGACCGAGGCGTCCAGGCCGGTGGTCTCCACGTCGAAGCAGGCGAACAGGGGTGCGCTCATCGAGTGGTCGTGCCGGTCCATGACATGTGCCGACCGTAGTCGCCGGGTACGACACCGGAGACCCTCCCGCCGGTACCGTGCCGCCGGTGAAGCCACGATCGGACATTGACGCGTCGCTCGACATCGTCCTCATCCAGCGCAGAACCCTGCGGACGCTGATGGCGGGGCTCATACCGGCCGGCGCGGCGATGAGCGGGGCCTATGCGGCCTCGGCGGTGCTGGGCGAGGACCTGACCGGAAGCGCGTTCCTGGGTGGCCTGGTGGCTGCCAGCATGACGACCGGATCGGCGTTGGCCTCCCTTCCCCTGGCGCGGCTGATGGCGGCCCGGGGGAGGCGCCCTGGTCTCCTGGTCGGCTACCTGACCGGGATCCTGGGCGCCCTGCTGGCCGTGTCGGCGGCGCTGACCGGGTGGTACGTCCTCTTGGTATTCGGGATGCTGGGCATCGGTGCCGGCCACGGAGCCAACCTGGCGGCCAGGTTCGCTGCGGCCGACCTGGCTCCCGCCGAGGGACGGGCGCGGGCCATCGGCACCCTCGTTTGGGCGTCGACCGTCGGGTCCGTGGTGGGGCCGACCATCGGCTTCGGCCCGGCGAAGGACCTCGCCGGGAGCATTGGCTTCCCGCCATTGGCAGGGCCCTACATCGTCGCGGCGTTCCTGTTCGCCGTGGCGGCGCTGGTGATCCAGCGCCGGCTCCGACCCGATCCCCTGGTGGTGGCGGGCGGTGTCGGATCAGGCGGGTCGGATGGTGCGGGCCTGGCTGCCGCCGCACGCAGCCTCGCCGCCTCGCCCGTCGGGCGGTTGGCCGTCGTCTCGATGGTGGTGGGGCAGGTCGTGATGGTCGCCGTGATGACCATGACGCCGTTGCACATGCGCGACGGAGACCACGCCCTGGAAGTCATCGGCTACGTGATCTCGCTTCACATCATCGGCATGTACGCGTGCGCCCCGGTGGTGGGCTGGCTGGCGGATCGCGTGGGAGTCCGGCCGCTGCTGGCGGCAGGCGGCGTCCTCCTCGTCGTTGGGGCAGAGCTGACGGCCCGCACCGACGCGGCGGACTCGCTCGGGATATTCCTCGGACTGTTCCTCATCGGCCTGGGCTGGAGCGTCGGCCTCATCGCGGCGTCGGCCATGCTGACCAGCGAGTTCGACGGCCCGGAGCGCGTGCGCGTGCAGGGCCTGTCCGACCTCTGCATGACGGCGACGGGCGGCCTCGCCGGGGTCGGCTCCGGTGTCGTCGTGGCACTCGGCAGCTACGAGATCCTGGGGCACGCCAGTGCAGTGATAGGCGTGGTACCAACCGCCGCCGTGCTGCTCATGGTCCTGTCCGCCCGGAGGTCCGCTGCAACACGACGGTCCTGACCCCCGGCGGTGGCACGGCGCTCAGAACTGGAAGTAGATGAAGGGCGCCACGCCGTCGGGGCCCAGCAGGTCCAGGACCAGCAGGGCCGACAGTACGGCGGGGGCCACCACGTAGACAGGGGCCCTTCCGAAGGCCGACCAGGCCGCGTCCAGGCGGCCGCGGGGTGCGAACTGCATGGCCAGTCCGACGAGCAGCGCAGCGATGATCCCTCCGTTCAGGGACGGGGCGCTGGTCCAGGAACCGCCCAGCGAGGCGAAGACCTCCAGTGCCCGGTCCAGGTTCGCCGACCGGAACAGCACCCAACCCACGCACACGAAGTGGAAGGTGAACGCTGTGTGCCAGATCCGTGCAGCGCGGGACGGGGTGACGTTCCCCCTCCGGTCGGCGAGCAGGCGCTCGCCGGCCAGGCCGGCCCCGTGGAACGCCCCCCACAGGACGAAGGTCCAGCCCGCACCGTGCCAGAGGCCGCCCAGGAGCATGGTCAGCAGCAGGTTCCTGTAGGTGCGCAACCGGCCGCGACGACTGCCCCCCAGCCCGATGTACAGGTAGTCTCGTAGCCAAGTGGAGAGGCTGATGTGCCAGCTCTGCCAAAACTCCTGGAGGCTGGCCGCCCTGTACGGCTGTCTGAAGTTCTCCGGAAACCGGAACCCCAGGAGCAGGGCTATGCCGATGGCGATGTCGC
>DQOF01000146.1 GCA_015658775.1 Acidimicrobiia bacterium
GCCGCCCCCGGCACCGCGTTCTGTTCGGCGACCACCAGGGGGACGCGCAGCAGGATCGCCGCCACCCCGCACGGGACGCTCGCATAGCCACCGGTCGCCAGGAGGACCCGGGGCCGACGGCGGATCATGAGCAGCAGTGCCCACACCGTGGCCACGGCGAGTCCCCACAGTGCCATCAGGTTCACCGGCGTCAGACGACGCTGGAGTCCACGCCCCGGAAGGACGGTCAGACCGAACCCTGCCTCGGGGACCAGCGTCTTCTCGATCCCCCGACGACTACCGACCAGATGCACCGACGACGGCCCATCCACCACACCGCGCCCGACCAGTGCCCTGGCGACGGCCAGGCCCGGAAGGACATGGCCGGCCGTGCCCCCACCGGAGATGAGGACGCCACCCCTCACGGAAGTGCCGGGTACACCGACCGCTGAGCCGGACGGAGTGGACCTACCCACGGGTCAGGGTCACCTGGTCTGGCGGGCGATGTTGAGCAGCACGCCGAAGGCCGCCATGGTCACGACGAGCGCGCTGCCCCCGAAGGACACGAACGGCAGCGGCACGCCGGTGATGGGCAACACTCCCAGGACGGCTCCGATGTTCACGAAGGCCTGTACCACCACCCAGCAGGTCACCCCGGCGGCCAGCAGTTGACCGAAGGGGTCCGGGGCCCGCAGGGCGGTCGAGAGGCCGACCAGGCCGATAACCAGATAGGCGAGGATCACCAGGCCGGCGCCCACTAGGCCCCACTCCTCGGCCACTATGGCGTAGATGAAGTCGGTGTGGGCGTACGGCAGGAATCCCCACTTCGCCCGACTCGCCCCCAGACCGATTCCGCCGATTCCGCCGTTGGAGACCGCGACACCGGCCTGGATCGTCTGCCAACCCGTGTTCAGGGGATCGGTCCAGGGATCCAGCATGCTGAGGAGTCGCTGACGTCGGTAGTCGGCGCTGAGGCTCAGCGCCGCCAGGCCCGCGAGGCCGGTGAGGCCGACTAGTCCCAGGACCCTGAGGCGGATTCCGGCGAAGAACAGGAGCGATCCTACGATCGCGCACAGGATCACGACCGTCCCCAGGTCTGGCTCGCCCATCAGGAGCGCTCCAATGGTGACCGTCATGAGCAACACCGGCCGGAGGGTGAGCCGCAGGTCGTTGCTGGGGCGACCGTGTCGTGACAGGAGGTCGGCGCTGTACAGGAGCATCGCCAGCTTCGCCACCTCGGAGGGCTGGAAGGTGACGGACCCGAAGCCGAGCCACCGGGTAGCACCGTTCACGCGCAGCCCGACACCGGGGATCAGTACCAGCACGAGGAGGCCCACGGCGAGGATGATCGCAGGCTGCGCTATCAGCCGCAGGCGCCGGTAGTCGATCCGCATGGTCGTGGTGAGGGCCATCAGGCCGATCGCGAACCAGATCACCTGCTTCTTGAGGTGGTACCAGGCATCGTCGTAGAGGCGCAGGTCTGTCACCGATGACGATGAGAGAACCATGACCACTCCGAGCATCCCGAGCAGCATCGCCATGGAACCGAGCATGAGGAACCGTGTGGATCGCCGACCGCTGGGCCTCGTGGGACCCTTGCGTCCACCGTCCGCCGGGTCGCGGGAGCGGGCGCGGGCCGTGCCACGGGCCTTCGTGACGCTCATCCCGGGGCTCCCAGGTCGGCAACCGCCCGGGCGAAGTCACGACCCCGCTCGGCGTAGGAGTCGTACCAGTCGAACGAGGTGCAGCCCGGCGAGAGGAGCACCGTGCCCCCACCGGACGCGCGTTGCCTCGCCACCCTCACCGCCGCGTCCATCGAGTCCGCGACCACCAGCGGCACGTTTTCGCCGAACGCCTCAGCGATCTCACCGGCCGCCTCACCGATGGCCACTACACAACGCGGTCTGGCCTCCCCGAGCACGCCGAGGTCGAGGCCCTTGTTGCGGCCGCCTGCAATCAGGACCGACCCGGGCAGGCCTGCCAGCGCTGTCAGGGTCGCGTGGGGGGTCGTGGCCTTGCTGTCGTCCACGAACCTGATGCCGTCGATCTCCGCCACGAGGGCCATGCGGTGGGCCAGGCCCGTGAACCCGGAGAGGGTGGCGGCACAACCGTCGGCCTCGGCCCCGATTCGCAGGGCCACAGCCACGGCCGCCTGCGCGTTGGCGAGATCATGGGGCAGGGACCGTGGCATCGACGCCACGTCCATGATCACCTCGTCACCATGGACGAGGTTGCCGCCCTCGATCCTGCACGTGGCGTCGGATGTGCCGAATCCCGTGGCACCCGCGGGCGCATGGGCTACCACGACCGGATCGGCAAGGTTCGCGACGGCGTCGGCAGGCCCGTCCACGCCATCCCAAATCCTGGACTTGGCTTCCTCGTATGCCGCCAGGTCGGCGTGGATGTCGAGGTGGTCGGGGGCGAAGTTCAACCAGGCGGCCGGCGAGGCCGAGAAGTGTCGGGCATGGCCCAGCCTGAACGACGACGCCTCGACGACGAAGACGCCCGTCTCGGCATCGTCGATCGCCGCCACCAGCGGGGTCTCCGTATTGCCGACCGGGGCAGCCCGACACCCCGACTGCTCCAGCATCTCGACAATCAGGGTGACCACGGTCGTCTTGCCATTCGTGCCGGTGACGGCACAACGCGGCCGTGCATCCCAACGCCCGGCCAGGTCCGACTCGTCCAGGATCGGGACCTCGGCCGAGGCTGCGGCTGCGAACACCGGGTGCCCGTCCGGTATGCCCGGGCTCACCACCACCTCTGTGCACCCGGCGACGAGCCCCGGCCATGCGGCGGGTACCGGCGCCTCGACCAGGTCCAGGCCGAGGCGGTCGGAGCAGGCTCGGGCCGCCTCGCCGGGTCGGTCGTCGACAGGTAGCACCTCACCCCCCCGTGCGACCAGGGCGGCGGCCACGGCCCGACCGGTCACCCCGAGTCCCAGAACCAGGACGGGGCTGCTCACGGCCCGGACCCGATGACGGTGTCTGTCAGCCCCGAGTTGATCGAGTCCGCGTAGAAGAGGCCCAACCCGACTGCGGTGCAGAGCCCCGCCAGGATCCAGAAGCGGACGATGACCGTGGTCTCGGGCCAGCCCTTCAACTCGAAGTGGTGGTGGACGGGCGCCATTCGAAATACCCGTCGGCCGCCGAAGAGGCGGAATCCCACGATCTGGATGATGACCGACACGGTCTCGAACACGAACAGTCCGGCGACGATCGGAAGGAGGAGGTGGGTGTTGGTGGTGAGGGCGAGGGCCGCCAGACCGCTGCCTATCGCCAGGGAGCCGGTGTCGCCCATGAAGATCCGTGCCGGGGCGGCGTTCCACCATAGGAAGCCGAGGCAGCCTCCGGCCATGGCGGCGGCGACCACGGCCAGGTCTAGGGCGTGGGGCACCTGGTACAGGTCCGGGTAGCGGAACTGCCAGAACGCCATGACCGTGAACGCTCCGAAGGAGAACACTCCGGCACCTGCAGCCAGGCCGTCCAGCCCGTCGGTCAGGTTCACGGCGTTCGCGAACCCGGTTATCAGCAGCACGGCCCATACCGTCCAGAGGATGCTGCCGAGTTCCAGGCCCGGCTGGCTGAATCGGGCGAACGACAACTGGGTGTGGGTCGGCGCATGTTCGATCATCAGCACGGCGAATGCCAGCCCCACGGACAGGAGCCCCAGCATCTTGGCCCGCTTGTTGAGGCCGAGGCTGCGTTCCCTGACCACCTTGATCCAGTCGTCGAGCAGCCCGACGGTTCCGCCGCCGATGATCGCCAGCATCACGAATATGCCGGACCGTGTGTAGATGCCGTTGTAGAAGTCGCTGATCGTGTAGCCGAACACCGCACCGGTGACGATCATGAGACCGCCCATCGTCGGGGTTCCGGCCTTGGTGTTGTGACCCGTGGGTCCGTCGTCGCGAATCGGCTGGCCGATGCGGAAACGGGTCAGGTAGTGGATGAGCAGGCGTGTCCCGATCAGGGACACGGTCATTGCGACTGCTGCGGCTATGAGGATCCTGATCATGCGCCGACGCCCCCGCTCGGCGCTTCGCCGTCGCTGGCAGGACGGCGGCGGGCCTCCTCGACCACGACGATCCTGTCGTCGAAGGGCAACCGTCGGCCGCCGATCTGCTGGACGGTCTCGTGGCCCCTGCCTGCGATCACGATCAGGTCGCCCGGCTCGGCGAGGTCCAGGGCGGCCCCGATCGCCGCACGGCGATCGACCTCCACGTGCACTCCAGCCCGATCCATCCCCGACAGGATGTCCTCGATGACCCCCTCAGGTGGTTCACCCCTCGGGTTGTCCGAGGTCACGACCACAAGGTCGGCCCCGGCCCGGGCGGCCGCACCCATCAACGGACGCTTCCCCCTGTCCCGATCGCCGCCGCAGCCGAACACCACGATGACCCGTGCGCCGTCCACCATCTGGCGCGCCGTGGCCAGCACCTGGACCATCGCGTCAGGGGTGTGCGCGTAGTCGACGACGACGACGACTCCCCCACCGACGTCCACCGGCTCGAACCGTCCCGGCACCGGCGTCACGGCGCCCAGGCCGGCCACCACCGCCGTCGGCTGGACACCGAGCATCATCGCCAACTCGGCCGCCATCACCGCGTTGGCCACGGTGAAGCGCCCTCCGACCGGTACCTCGACGTCCAGGCCCCGCCACGTGAACCGAACCCTCTGGATGCCGACCTCCGCCGGCATGTCGACGGTGGACACCTTGATGACGTCGAGCCCCGCCGCTGTTGCCATCTCTGCCTGCCGTCGACCCGCCACGTCATCCACGTTGACCACTGCCCGATCCGTGAACTCACGGGTGAAGAGTCGCGCCTTGGCCGCGGCATAGGCCTCCATCGTCCCATGGTGGTCGAGGTGGTCCCGGGAGAAGTTCGTGAACGCCGAGGCGAAGAACCTGGTGCCGTCGACACGCTGTTGGTCGAGGGCGTGTGACGAGACCTCCATGACCACCGAGTCACGACCCTCGTCCAGCCAGGCCGCCAGCCGCCTCTGCAGGTCGGGGGCCTCCGGCGTGGTCAGGTCCCCGGTCAGGGTTCCGATGCTTCCAGGCACGCGACCGACCTGTCCCAGCACGCCGGCGAGTAGGTGCACGACGCTCGTCTTGCCATTCGTTCCCGTCACTCCGACGACGTCGAGGTGGCGGGAAGGGTGGCCCGAGACCTCCGCCGCGATGTGGGGCATGCGACGACGCACAGAATCAACCAGCACCACCGGCACGTCCAGGTCCAGCGGACGCTCGGCCAGGACCGCAACGGCGCCCGCCTCCACCGCCAGCCCGGCATGGGTATGACCGTCGTGCACAAGCCCGGGAACGCAGCAGAAGAGGTCGCCCGGCGCAGTCTTGCGGGAATCGTGGACGACGCGGTGCACCTCGGGATCCGACGCTCCGGCGCCTACGGGAGCACTGGCCGACGTTTCCGATTCGACTGCCGCGAGCAGCGTTGTGAGGCGCATGTCATCCGCCGCTCGACAGGGCCGCCTCCTCGGCGGCCTTCCGATGCATCACCTGCGCCGGAGTCGTCGCTATCACACGACCGCCCTGATCCAGCCCGACACGCTCGAACCGGGATGGGATCCGTAGTTGCCTGACGGCGAACCTGGCGTATTCGGAGAAGATGGGAGCGGCGGCTCGACCACCTGAATAGGTCCGGGGCGCCGGCTCGTCGACGACCACGAGCACCACAAGTTCGGGAGCCTCCGCAGGCAGGAACCCCACGAAGCTGGCCACGTAGCGCCTGTCATCATCCTCGCCGTAGCCTCCACCGGGGAGGGGCTTCCAGGCCGTTCCCGTCTTGCCGGCCACCCGGTACCCGGGAACCTGTCCACTCCTTCCGGTGCCCTCGGCCACGACCGCTTCGAGCATCGTCACGACGCTGTGGGCAACGCCCGGTGGGATCACCTCGATGGATGCCGCGGTAGGGATCGGGGTGAACACCCCCCCATCGTCTCGCGAACCGAGTACCAGTGTGGGGGCGGGGCGTCGACCCTCGTTGGCGAGTGTGGCGAAGGCGGTGATCATCTGGATCGGTGTGGTCGACACCCCCTGGCCGATGGCGATGGTCGGCAGCGACGTGCCGGACCACCGGCCGACCGGCAACAGGATTCCGCTCGCCTCGCCGGGGAAGTCCAGGTCCGTGACCGAACCCAGGCCGAACCCGAGAAGCTGGTCGTAGAGCGCCTCGGCGCCAAGGTCCTGTGCCCAGAGGATGGTTCCTATGTTCGAGGAACGCCGCAGGATGTCGGCGACCGACCACTGCTCGGTGCCGTGGGGGAAGGAGTCGCCGAAGTCGGAGTCGTGGACGACCACCAGGCCCGGCACCTCCCGAACCGTGTCTGGCGTGGCCGTGCCGGTTTCCAGCACGGCGGAGATCGTGAGCGGCTTGACGATCGAGCCGGGCTCGAATGTCCATGTGGCGACCCGGTGCTCGGTCGATGGCCGCACCACGCCGTCCGCGTCGCGGACGACGGTCGCCGATGCCAGGATCTCACCTGTGCCCGGGACCATTGCGACAAGCACCCCGCCGGCACCCCCGGCCGCTTCGACTCCCTCGACAAGCAGTCGTTCGGCCTCGAACTGGAGGGCACGGTCGATGGTGAGGACGATGCTGAGTCCCTCGTCAGCCGGTACCACCCGGTACTCACCACCCGGAATGGTCGATCCCCTGGCTCCGACCTCGATGATCATCTCGCCCGGGACGCCCGAGAGCATGCCGTCGTAGACCAGTTCCAGCCCGCTCACGCCGTTGTTGTCGATGTCGGTCCTGCCCAGGAGAGCCAGCGCCGAGTCGTCACCGGGACGTAGACGCGCCAACTCCTTGATGGTGTAGACCCCGGCCAGGTCCAGCGCCAGGGCCGAATCCGCCACATCGTCCGCCACCTGTCTGTCCAGGTAGACGAACGACCTGTCGCTCGCAAGGCGGCGCTCCAGCACCGAGACGTCGGTGTCGAGCACTGCTGCCATCGCCCATGCGGCACTGCTGGGGTCCTCTATCAACCTGGGGTCGGCGACAACCGACCGCCGTGGAACCGAGAGGGCCAGGTCCACGCCGTTCCGGTCGACGATGGCTCCCCTGCCCGCCGGCAGCACCTCGGTGCGAATCCGCTGGGCGGCACCATAAGCCAGATAGCGGTCTGGCTCCAGGATCTGCAGGCTGACCAGACGCCAACCCAGGACGCCGGCCAGCGCGGCGAAAACGATGCCCACCATCACCACCCGCCGGCGGAGCCGCTTCCGGGTGTCCCTGAGACGGGCGTCCCGACTGGATCCCCGGCCCGTTCCGGACACCGGATCGGGCCGCCTGCTCAACGGGTCGTTCCGACGAAGGGGTTGCCGGCCGGAGCCGGTACGGGCTGGAGTGGGTCGCCCGGTA
>DQOF01000060.1 GCA_015658775.1 Acidimicrobiia bacterium
CGAGGTGGACGAACTCGCAGAGGCCGTCGCATCTCGTCCCCGCTTCGCCGTGCTGGCTACGAAGGCGCACACGAATGCAGTCACCGAGCAGATGGTCGGCTTGGCTCGCTCGTGGTCAGACGCCGACGGGCTGGCCGGCGGGCTCAGGGATTCGGAGGGGCGTACGGCGAGGACGCAGTACCTGGAGAAGCTCATGCAAGCAAAGCACGGCTCGGATGCCTAAACTCTGCCACGGCAAAATCCAGGCAGAAGTGCCTGTTGGCGAACTCGGCCAAGGGGTCCTGGGTCGCGCGACGCCCTTCCAACCTAATCCATGTCGGACCAACGAATCTCCCGATACGGTTTCAGACACAGGTCAACCACCGGAGTAGGAAGAGTCCCAATCTATGACCGCCATCACCACGCTGCCCCAACGAGTGACCCTCATTGACATCATTCCCCGGTCGCGAGTGCGAGATGTCGTCGCTGTCTTCGGGTTCGCTCTGGCCACGGCCGGTGCAGCCCAGATCACAATTCCGTTGGGTTTCACTCCGGTCCCGATTACTGGGCAGACCTTCGCAGTGCTCCTGGCCGGTGGCGCCCTAGGGGCCAACCGGGGCGCTATCTCGCAGTTCCTCTACCTCTTCATGGGTGCCATAGGATTGCCGTTCTACGCTGACGGCACGAGTGGTTGGGATGTAGCGACTGGATCTACCGCCGGCTACTTGGTCGGATTCATCGTCGCGGCCTACCTAGTGGGTCGACTGGCTGAAAGAGGCCAAGACCGTCGTCTGGGCACCTCGATCCCAGCAATTCTGGCGGGCACGGTGGTCATCTACGTCATGGGTGCCTCGTGGTTGGCCATGGAATTGGACATCCCACTCACTGCAGGCATCGGCGAGCCCAGCGCGATTGCCTATGGGGTCGCCCCGTTCCTGGTCGGCGACTTCATCAAAGCCATCCTGGCAGGCCTTCTGTTTCCAGCGGCTTGGCGTCTTTCAAACCAGTAACCGCCTGATTTCATCCACTTCAAGAAGTAACTGAGGGCCTTCCCCCCAATCACTTCTCCGAATTGGAACAGTGCTGCCTAGCAGTGCGCCTCGTCACCCGGAGTGACAGGTGCCGGGCGATGAAGAACACCTCCAGCGACGCTGATAACGGCCACGTCACCGTCGGCCCTACCGGTGCCGTCGAGCAGCATGCTGTGGACATCGGGTGTCGACCCGGGGAAGACGAGGGTGACCGGCCCGGCGTCGCCCAAGTTGGCGAGAGTGCCTCTGCCGGGGGTGCAGCGCAGCACCTCGCCGTCCCAGACCACGGGAACGTGCACCACCTTGGGCACACCGCCGCCGCCCACGGTGACCACGAACGCTGCGTTGCCGTACTCGACAAGGCGGTCTGGTAGCTGGTCGGTGTCGACCGGATGGCTCATGGCCGAACACTAACCGCGCCACATGGTGCCGGAAGATGGTGCTGGAAGCGTCGACTCAAATAGTTGCCGATACCAGTTTTTCCATTAGATTTCCCTGTATGCACACGTTCAAGATGGGTGAAGCGGCGCATCTGCTTGGTGTGAGCCCCGACACGATCCGGCGCTGGGCCGACTCCGGGCGCCTCGTCGCCCACAGGACGGAAGGCGGCCACCGCCTGGTCGACGGCACCGACCTGGCCCGTCTTGCCCAGGACCTGGCCACCGCGCCGGGTGGGGACGGCACCGCCATGTCGGCCCGCAACCGCTTCACCGGCCTCGTGACCAGGGTGCTGCGTGACGGGGTGATGGCCCAGGTGGAGATACAGGCGGGACCCCATCGTGTCGTGTCGCTGATCTCGGCCGAGGCCGTCGACGACCTGGGGCTGGAACCGGGCGTGCTGGCCGTCGCCGTCGTGAAGGCCACCAACGTGGTCGTGGAACGCCCCCGTTGAGGGGCCCACCGTTGAAGGGCATGGTCGTGGCGGCCCTCCTGTTGCCTTTACTCGCCTGCACAGGGCCCGACTCCGACAGCCTCACGGTCTTCGCCGCCTCGTCGCTCACCGACGTGCTGCCCGCCCTGGCCGATGCCTACGAGGCGGAGACGGGCATCGCCGTGACCGCCGTGTACGGCGGCTCCAACCACCTGACGGGCCAACTGCGCGACGGCGCGCCTGCCGACGTGTTCCTGACAGCCGACGCACGGTTGCTGGGCAGGTTGGAAACAAGGGGCGAGACGGTCGACTTCGCCACCAACCACCTCGTGGTCGCCGTACCGGCAGGCAACCCGGCTGCGGTGACCGGCGCCTCCGACCTGGCCCGGGCGGACATGCGGGTGGTCGTCTGTGCCGAGACCGTGCCGTGCGGTGCGGCGACCGCCCGGATGGGGATCGTGATCGAGGCCGACTCCCGTGAGATCAGCGTGCGGGCCGTGCTGTCCCGACTGGCGCTGGGAGAGGCCGATGCCGGCGTTGTCTACGCCACCGATGTGGCCGCAGAACCGGGCGTGGAACTCGCATGGCCGCAGCCCGAGGCATGCCCGTGCGTCGTCTACGCAGCGGCCGCCATCACCGACAGGGCCAGGTCCTTCATCGGGTTCCTGACGTCGCCCACAGCGCAGGAGACACTCGCCCTGCACGGGTTCTCCATCGGAGCGCCCGGCTGATGCGCCCCCCACGGCCGGTCCTGGCGGTCGCGACTGTTGCGGTCGTCTTCCTGACCCTGCCCGTCATCGGCCTGGCCCAACGCACCCCGTGGTCGTCTCTCGGCGACCTGCTCGGCCGGCAGAGCGTCGTGCAGCCCCTCGTCCTCTCGCTCACCGTGAGCGTGGCCGCCGCCCTCGTCATAGTCGTGCTGGGAACCCCCCTCGCATGGACGCTCGCCAGGGTCGACATCCCCGGGCGTCGTATCATCAGGGCCCTGGTGCTGCTCCCGATGGTCCTGCCCCCTGTCGTCGGCGGTACCGCCCTCCTGTTCGCCCTCGGCCGCCGGGGCCTTGTCGGCCAGTGGCTGGACCGCTGGTTCGGCCTGACCCTGCCGTTCACCACCGCTGGAGCGGTGGTGGCCGCCGTGTTCGTCGCGCTGCCGTTCTACGTGATAGCCGTCGAGGGTGCGCTCGAGTCCGGCTCGGACGAACTGGAGCAGATGGCCGGGACCCTGGGCGCCGGACCGCTGCAGGTGCTGCGTCGGATCACGCTGCCACGACTCCTGCCCGCCATGGGCGCCGGCGTCGCGCTGGCATGGGCCAGGGCGCTGGGGGAGTTCGGCGCCACCATCACGTTCGCCGGCAACCTGCCCGGCCGCACCCAGACCCTGCCGCTGGCAACATTCCTGGCACTCGAATCCGATCCCGAGGAGGCCATTGCGCTCAGCCTCGTCATGCTCACCGTGTCGCTGGCCGTGCTCATCCCCATGCGGGACCGGTGGCTGCCCGGCAGGAGGCCGAGCCGATGACCGGACAGGTGACGGGCGCGTTGCGTCTCGCCGGGACGGCACGCGTCGGCGACCTGGTGCTGGAGGTCGACCTGACCGTCGACCCCGGCGAGACCGTCGCCCTGCTGGGTCCCAACGGCGCCGGCAAGACAAGCCTCCTGCGCGTCCTGACCGGCCTGCTGCCCCTCAGCGGGGGCCGGCTGGACCTGGCCGGGGATCTGGTCGACCAACCCGGATCCGGAACCTTCGTGGAGCCCCACCGGCGGTCCGTCGGCTGGGTCCCACAGGACCGGCTGCTGTTCCCACACCTCACGGTCAGGCAGAACATCGGGTTCAGCCCCCGCGCCACGGCGGAACGTGTGACAGCGCTGCTGGACGCCCTCGGCATCGCCGGACTGGCCGACCGTCGGCCCTCCGCCTGCTCCGGCGGCCAGGCCCAGCGTGTCGCCCTGGCCCGGGCGGTGGCCGCCGAGCCGGCGGTGCTGCTGCTGGACGAGCCGTCCACCGCGCTCGACATCGACTCACAGCACCTGATCGACGGACTGCTCGCCGACGGCGGCGCCCGCGCCACCGTCCTCGTCACGCACGACCCTGTAGAGGCTGCGACCGTGGCCGACCGTCTCGTCATCCTGGAGGACGGCCGCGTAACCCACTCCGGCAGCCCGACCGACGTGCGGACGAGGCCCCGCACCAGGTACGCCGCCTCCCTCGCCGGACTGAACACCCTTACCGCCGTCGCCGACGGCTACACGGCCATGACGGTCGGCGGCGCCCTGGTGGTGCTGGGCGAACCTGCCACCGGACCGGTACACCTGGTGGTCCCGCCCTCGGCAGTGGCCCTCCACCGGACCATCCCGGACGGCAGCCCCCGCAACGTATGGCGTGCGACGGTCGCAGAACTGCAGCCCGCGTTAGACAGGATCAGGGTCGTGCTGGACGGCCCGCTGCCCCTGGTGGCCGAGGTGACCCCGGGGGCCGTCGAGGTGCTGGAACTGGAGCCCGGCTCCCGCGTCTGGGCAGCGGTCAAGGCAACCGAGATCACCGTCCACCCGGCGTAGCCTCGTACCCCATGGCCGGACCAGACCCCCTCGACCCCGCCTCTGCCCTGGACCGGTTCAGGCTGGACGACCGGGTCGCCATGGTCACCGGAGCCAGTTCGGGCCTGGGCGAGCGATTCGCCAGGGTGCTGGCAGGTGTCGGTGCGAAGGTCGTGCTCGCCGCCCGCCGCGCCGACCGCCTCGAGGCCCTGGCCGCCGACCTGCCCGATGCACTCGCCGTAGCCGTCGACGTCACCGATCCCGACGGACCACAGCGCCTCATAGACGCGACGGTCGGCCACTACGGCCGCCTGGATGTGCTGGTCAACGCCGCGGGGATCTCACGGGTGCTACCCGCGGTCGACGACGACATCGACGGGTTCCGCCACGAGTTGGAGGTCGACCTGATCGCCCCATACGAGTTGGCCCGACGCGCCGCCCGCTGGTGGATCGCCAACGACCACCCGGGCGTGGTCGTGAACCTGGGCTCTGTTCTGGGTGTCGGGTCCGGCGGCAGGCTCAGGGTGCCCGGCTACGCCACGGCCAAGGGCGGCCTCCACAACCTCACCCGCGAGCTCGCTGTCCAGTGGGCCCGCAAGGGCATCAGGGTCAACGCCCTGGCTCCCGCCTGGTTCGAGACCGAGATGAACTCGGCCGACATGTTCCACACCGATTCCGGACGGGCATACATCGAGTCCGGCACCCCGATGGGTCGGGGTGGCCTGGAACACGAACTGGACGGTGCGCTGCTGCTCCTTGCCACCGACGCCGGTTCGTACCTGACAGGTCACGTCCTGCTGGTCGACGGGGGCTGGACGGCTGTCTGAATCTCCGATGACCCCGATGACCGACGACCCGCTCCTCGAACACGACGCCCTCGGCCTCGCCGCTCTCGTCCGGGCCGGCGAGGTCACCCCCGACGAGTTGCTCGACGCCACCCTCGCCCGAACAGAGCGCCTCGACGGCACCCTCAACGCCATAATCACCGAATGCGTGGAGCGAGCTCGGACCCATGCCGCCCGGGTCGACCCGTCCACGCCGTTCGCCGGAGTTCCCACGTTCCTGAAGGACCTCGTAGACCTCGAGGGCACCCGGCGCACCGACGGATCGGCCTCCATGCTCCAGAACGTGAGCGCGGCGTCACCAGCGTGGGTCACTGCCGCCGAGGTGGCCGGCCTGGTTGTCGCAGGCAAGACCAACACGCCGGAGTTCGCGTCACTTCCGGTCACCGACAACATGGTCTTCGGACCGACTCGGAACCCGTGGGACCCCAACCTGTCTTCAGGTGGATCCAGCGGCGGGGCCGCTGCCTCTGTGGCAGCGGGCTACACCCCGGTGGCCCACGGCACCGACGGCGGAGGCTCGAACCGCATACCGGCGTCGTGGTGCGGCGTGTTCGGCATGAAGCCCTCCCGGGGACGCCTTGCGTCAGGGGAACTGGACGGCAGCCATCCGGTGTTCAAGACCCACATGGCCCTCAGCCGGTCGGTCCGGGACAACGCCACGGTCTTCCTGGCCACCCAGGGTGACGACGCCGCGTTCCCTCACCTCGCCTCCATGCCGACGCTGGACGGCCGGCGCCTCCGAATCGCGCTGACACTGGACAGCCCGTTCGGGGAGCCCCCCGAACCGGCTGTCCAGGCCGCCGTCGAGGACGCCGCCCTGCTCTGCCAGGCACTCGGCCACGAGGTGGTACCCGTCGACAATCCGGTGGACGGCGCGGAGTTCTTCGCCATGTACGCCGGCTACTTCCTGAGCCGGACCGTTGGGTTGATCGACATGTTGGAGCAGGCCAGCGGCCTCCCGATCGAGGAGTCGGGCCTTCTCTCCCGCTGCACCATAGAGATGGTCAGGGAGGGCGACCACCTGCCATCCGACGCCATCGCGCGGGCCGAGGCCACCCTCGCCCGCCTGGACACCACGATGGCCGCCTTCCTCGCCGACCACGACGTGTGGCTCACCCCGGTCACGGCCACGATGCCACTGCTGGTGGGAGACATTTCGCCCCGGGAGCCTTTCGACCGCGACCGGTCCCAACGCCTGCTGTCCCACCTGGCCATCGCCAACGCCATAGGCGGCCCGGCAATGTCGGTCCCCCTCTGGTGGGACGACGACACCGGCCTGCCGGTCGGTAGCCACTTCTCGGCCGCCCCCGGGTCCGACGAGACCCTCTACGGCCTGGCCTTCGCCCTCGAGGAGGCCCAACCGTGGGCCCAGCGGTGGGCCCCCACCTCGGCGCGGTTCCTCTAGTCCACAGCGTCGTGACCTCCTCGGTCGATGCCCAGGGCCTGGCGCAGGAAGTCCAACTGCACGAGGAGGAGGTTCTCGGCCACCTCCTCCCGGGGGGTCATGTGCGTGACCCCCGAGAGTGGCAGGACGCTGTGCGGCCTCCCCGCCTCCAGCAATGCCCGTGAGAGGGCCAGGGTGTGGGCAACCACCACGTTGTCGTCGGCCAGGCCGTGGATGAGCAGCAACGGCCTGGTGAGCGACGCCGCATCCACGCACAGGTCGGTCCGCTCGTAGGCCTCGGGGTGGGCATCGGGGTGGCCCAGGTAACGCTCGGTGTAGTGGGTGTCGTAGAGACGCCAGTCCGTTACCGGAGCCCCGGCCACGGCGGCGTGGAACACGTCGGGTCGCCGCAGCACGGCCAGGGCCGCCAGATACCCGCCGAAGGACCAGCCGCGGATGGCCACCCTCCCCAGGTCGAGGCGGTCGTCGTCTGCCGCCAGGGCGTGCAGGGCGTCGACCTGGTCCTCGAGCACCGGCCCGGCCAGGTCACCCCACACGTCCCGTTCCCATGCCGGACCACGACCAGGCGTGCCACGACCGTCGGCGACGACGACGGCGAAGCCCTGGTCTGCGAACCACTGTGAGGCCAGGAACTGCCCACGGGCCCGCTGCACGCGCTGGGCGTGGGGCCCGCCGTACGGATCGAGCAGCACCGGAAGGTGCGATCCGTCGTTGCCGGCCGGGAAGAGCACCGCTGCCCTGATCCCACGCCCACCGAGCACGTGGAACGCCGGCGTCGGTGACACCAGCGGCTCCTCGGCGTGCGAGGTGACCGGATGGCCGGAAACCGTCAGCGACGTTCCGTCCATGTCGGCCACGGACACCGCAATCACACCGCCTCCGACGACCGCCGATCGCACGCCGCCCCCACCGGACACGGTCCCGACCGAGCCGTCGCGTCCCACCCGTACGACATCCACGTCCACCGGGTCCGACGATGCCCGTACCAGGACCCCGCCACCGTCGATTCCGACCACAGACCGGACCTGGAGGCCGTCGGGTGACAACGGCTCACCGTCAAGCACCAGCCGTCGGGTGTCGCCGCGGTCCTCGACAGTGAGCAACGATCCGTCCCACCACCGGGGCGCTCCGGGCACCAGCCCGACCCAGTGGTCGTCGGAAATCCGATACCGCTCGGTGGCGGCGCCCGTCGCCTGGTCGACGGTCAGCACGGCGAGCGTGCGCTGGTCGCGGGTCTGCGCTACGAGCGTCAACGGCTCACCCGCCACCCACCGCACCCCTGCCAAGTACTCGAACTCGCCCTCCCCGCCGCCACGCCAGTCAACGTCGACGGCGGTGCCGTCCATGGCGATCAGGGCGAGGCCCACCTCGGCGTTGGCCGACCCGGCAGCCGGATAGCGGATCGCACGCGGCGGGGCTGCCTGGTCGACAGGCGACGAGATCCACCACTCGGCAACCGCAGTCACGTCGACGCGGGCAGCCAGGACATGCCCACCGTCAGGCGACCACCAGTGCCCCCGGGTGCGGCCCATCTCCTCGGCAGCCACGAACTCGGCCGATCCCCACGAGACCGTGTCGGTCGCACCCCCTATGAGGGGGTGGTCGCCCGCCGGTCCCGTGGTCCGGATGCCCCCACCGGAGACATAGGCCACCGAGGTTCCGCCCGGGGCGATCCGCGGGTCGAAGGCGCTGCCCGTCGACGACAACTCCGCCACCCGACCCGACCCGGCAACATCGGCGAGGAACACCCGGCCGTCCAGCACGAAGCAGACACGCGACAGGTCGGGCAGTGCGTCGTATGCGACGATTCCTGCACCGACCTCCCGTGTGCGCTCACGACGCACCTGCTCGGCTGCAGGCACCTCACCCGGATCTCCGGACACGAGCGGAGAGGGGTCGGCGACCAACCGCTCGGCGCCACTCACCGGATCCAACGACCAGAGGGCGTTGACAGGGTCGTCGCCGGCGCCCGAGCGGAGGAACAGCACCCTGCTCCCGTCGTCGGCCACCGAGACGGTCCGCGGCTCCCCGCAGGTGAACCGGCGGGTGCGAGCCTGCTGGCGCGGGAACGAGTCAGGCGCGGCAGGCAGACGGGTCATCGCACCGACACTAGGTGTACCCGGCGGTAACCGACCCATCCCCGGAGATTCCACCTGCCGGGCTTGTCGGATGCAGGGCCGCGCTGCGACGATCACCACCACCGCAGCCCTCGTCCCGGGAGAAAGCCCACCATGCAGCTCGGCCTTGTCTGGGGTTACTGGGGTGCCGGACCGCCGGAGAACCTGGTGTCGCTGACCCAGGAGGCGGAACGGCTCGGCTACGACACGGTCTGGAGCGCCGAGTCATGGGGCTCGGACGCCTTCTCTCCCCTCGTCTACCTGGCGGCCCACACAGAGCGGATAAGGCTGGGTACGGGCATCGTCCAGATGGCGGCACGCACGCCGACCGCCACGGCCATGCACGCGGTCACCCTGGACCACCTCTCCGACGGCCGGCTGATCCTGGGCCTCGGCGTGTCGGGGCCACAGGTGGTCGAAGGCTGGTACGGGCAACCGTCGAAGCGGCCACTGGCCCGGACAAGGGAGTACGTCGAGGTGCTGCGCTCGGCGTTCGCCCGTGAGACCCACCTCTCCCACGACGGCGACTTCTACCAGCACCCGTACACGGGCGAGGGCTCCGAGGGCCTCGGCAAGCCGCTCAAGATCATGACGCACCCCCTGCGGGCCGACATACCCATCTTCATCGGAGCCGAGGGGCCGAAGAACGTGGCACAGACCTGTGCGATCGCGGACGGCTGGCTGCCGCTCTACTACTCCCCCTACAGACAGGAGGTTTACGCAGACGACATCGCCGACCGGCCCGACGGGTTCGAGATCGCCGTGTACGTCACGCTCCAGGTCACCGACGACGTCGAGGCCGGATTGGCTCCGGTCAGGGCCAGCATCGCCCTCTACATAGGCGGCATGGGGGCGAAGGGACAGAACTACCACACACGCCTCATGGCACGGATGGGGTTCGAGGAGGAGGCCCTGCGAATCCAGGACCTGTTCCTGGAGGGCAGGCGCGAGGAGGCGGTGGCCGCCGTGCCCGCCGGGTTCGCCGACGAGATCAGCTTGGTGGGTCCACCCGAGCGGATTCGCGACCGCCTCCAGGCATGGGAGGACAGCCCGGTCACGATGCTCAACGTCGCCACCCGCAGCCCTGACGACCTTAGGCAGGTCGCCGAGATCGTCCTGGGCTGAACCCCGACCGGGAGGCCATCGGGATGACTGCGCAGGCTTCATGAGTGCCCCGGCCACGGTGACTAGGGTGCGCCGCGTGCCAGGGGGAGAGCAGGTCATGGTTCGTGCAGCGGTGAGCCGCGCCGTGGGGGCACCGGCATCCATCGAGGAACTGCACCTGGCGCCGCCCCACCGTGACGAGGTGCGGGTCGCCGTGGCGGCGTGCGCCGTGTGCCACTCGGACCTGATGTTCATGGACGGCGGCTGGGCGACCGCCTTCCCCGTGGTGCTTGGCCACGAGGCCGCGGGCCGGGTCGTCGAGGTGGGCACCGGAGTCCACGACGTCACGGTCGGTGACCGGGTCGTGGTGTCGCTCATCCGGACCTGCGGCGAGTGCCTGGCCTGCCGCCGCGGCCACGACGTCGCCTGCACCGGCAACGCCGAGGTCGACCGGAGGAGCCCGCTGACGGACCTAGCCGGCAGCCCCGTGGCACAGGGTCTGGGAACGGGTGCGTTCGCCGAACAGGTGGTCGTCCACCGCTCGCAGGTCGTGCCGATCCCCACCGGGGTGCCGGCCGAGGCGGCTGCCCTGCTCGGCTGCGGGGTGCTGACCGGGGTCGGAGCCGTGACCAACACGGCCCGGGTCGACCACGGCGATGCCGTGGTCGTCATCGGGTGCGGTGGGGTAGGCCTCAGCGCGGTGCAGGGAGCACGGATGGCGGGTGCCGATCCGATCCTGGCCATCGACCCGTTGGAGGCGAAGCAGGAGGCGGCGCTCCGACTGGGTGCCACCCACGCAGTCGAGCCCGGCGACGGCAACGCCGCCATCCTTGAGCGGGCGACCGGCGGGCGCCTAGCAGACCACGTGTTCGTCACCACGGCCGCCCCGGGGGCGTTCGTCGGTGCCACCGGACTGCTGGCCCCCATGGGGTCGCTGGTGCTCGTCGGCATGCCGGCCCACGGTGTCACCGTGGACATCGATCCGACAGCGTTGGCAGCGGCCAACCAGGCGATCCTGGGCTGCAAGATGGGAACCGCCCGCCTGGCGGTCGACGTTCCCCGCCTCGTCGACCATTACCTCGGGGGCCGACTGGACCTGAACGGCATGGTCACCACCACCCACAGCCTGGACGACATCGACAGCGCATTCGACGAGGCCCGCAGCGGCGAGGTAATACGCACCGTCATCGTCTTCGACAACACCGACCTCGGAGCCACGGGAGACACACCATGAAGGTCAGCGAGGTCGAGACCTTCGTTGTCGGCAACCCGCCGCCGCGCCACGG
The DNA here is from genome assembly GCA_015658775.1 of Acidimicrobiia bacterium. Classification (GTDB taxonomy): domain Bacteria; phylum Actinomycetota; class Acidimicrobiia; order Acidimicrobiales; family MedAcidi-G1; genus UBA3125. The sequence goes on from DQOF01000060.1 coordinate 11,174, forward strand.
GGGCCGCTACTTCATCTTCGTGACGCTGACCACCGACGGCGGGGTGAAGGGCGTGGGCGAGGCCTACGTGGCGACGGTCGGCCCCCACATCGTCGCCGAAATGATCGAGGACGTCGCCGACCGCTTCCTCGTGGGCGAGAGCCCGTTCAACGTCGAGGCGTTCTGGCGCCGTGCGCTTGGCAGCGGCTACTCCCTGCGCCCCGATCCCACCCTGTGCGGTGTGATAAGCGCTCTGGAGATCGCCTGCTGGGACATCATCGGCAAGGAGGCCGGCCGCCCCGTCTACGACCTGCTGGGCGGGCGTGTCCACGAGGGACTGCGCTCCTACACCTACCTCTACCCGCAGGACGGGGACGCCTACGCACCCAAGGGCGGCGCCAACCTCTACACCGATCCGGACCTGGCGGCCGAGGCGGCCGTCCGTGAGGTCGAGCGCGGCTTCACCGCGGTGAAGTTCGACCCGGCCGGGCCCTACACGGTCTTCGACGGCCGCCAACCGTCGCTCGAGCGCCTCGACCTGTCCGAGCGCTACACGGCGGCCATCCGGGACGCGGTCGGGAACCGGGCGGACCTGCTGTTCGGCACCCACGGGCAGTTCACCCCGTCGGGCGCCCTGCGCCTGGCCCGCCGGCTGGAGGCCTACGACCCCCTCTGGTTCGAGGAACCGGTCCCGCCCGACGACCTCGAGGGCATGGCCAGGGTGGCGGCCGGGACGACCATCCCGATCGCCACCGGCGAACGGCTCACGACGGTCTCGGAGTTCGCCGCCGTGCTCAGGGCAGGTGCGGCCTCCATCCTGCAGCCTGACCTCGGGCGCAGCGGCGGGATCCTCCAGGGCAAGAAGATCGCCTCGGTCGCCGAGGTGCACCAGGCGCTGCTGGCACCCCACTGCTACTGCGGTCCCGTGGTGGCGGCAGCCAACATCGCCCTGGCGACCTGCTCGCCGAACTTCCTGATCCTGGAGTCGATCGACACGTGGGGCGGGTTCCACGCCGACCTCCTGGAGACCCCGATCAGGTGGGAGGACGGCATGGTCATCCCCTCCGACCGACCCGGGCTGGGCGTGGTGCTGGACGAGGAGGTGGCGAGGGCGCACCCCTACGAGGGCGACGAGTTGCACCTCACACCGGCTCTGGAGCCCCAGCCGACGTCGGAGGACCTGCCGTGAGTCCGACCCCGTGACCAGGCGCGGCAGAAGCGCCGAGGGTGGCGGTCGGCCACGACTGAGGGACCGGGTCTCCGAGCAGCCGCCGTTCGAGCAACCGCGTATGCGGTTCGACCCCATAAGGGCCGTGTCGGACGACGAGCTGGAGTCCATCCACCAGGCCTCGCTACGGGTCCTAGCCGAGACAGGCATCGACTTCCTGGACGGGACGGCCCGCAGGCAGCTGGCCGACGCCGGTGCCGATGTCGACGACAACAGGGTCCGCTTCGACCCCGAGCTGGTACAGGCGCTGGTGGCCACCGCCCCGGCGAAGTTCACGATGCACGGCATCAACCCCGAGCGCGACCTGATCCTAGGTGGGGACCTCATGACCATCACGTCCGTGGCCAGCCCCCCGTTCGTGACCGGCCTGGGCCGGGACCGTCGGGACGGCAACCGTGAGGACTACAGGAACCTGGTCAAGCTGGGCCACGTCCTGAACATCATCCACACCGTCGCCGGCTACCCCGTCGAGCCCATGGACCTGCACCCGTCGGTCCGCCACCTCCACGCCACCCACGACATGCTCACCCTTTCGGACAAGCCCCCGTTCGTCTACAGCCTCAGCCGGCAGCGCAACATCGACGCCATCGAGATGACCCGCATCGCCAGGGGGGTCGACAAGGCCACCATCAACGAGGAACCGTCGATCTTCTCTGTCATCAACGCCAGCACCCCGCTGCGCTACGACACGGTGATGCTGCACGGCATCCAGGAGATGTCGGCGAGCAACCAGGTCATCGTCATCACCCCGTTCACGCTGGCGGGCGCCATGGCCCCGATAACCGTCGCCGGTGCGCTGGTCCTGCAGAACGCCGAGGCCCTGGCCGGAATCGCATACACGCAGGTGGTGCGGCCGGGCGCCCCCGTCATCTACGGAGGCTTCACCTCCAACGTGGACATGCGTTCAGGCGCTCCAGCCTTCGGCACACCCGAGTACTGGAAGGCGTGCCTGGTGGGCGGCCAGCTGGCCCGGCGCTACGAGCTGCCGTACAGGTCGTCCAACGTCAACGCATCCAACAGCGTCGACGCCCAGTCGGCCTACGAGAGCGTCTTCTCCCTGTGGGGCGCCGTCATGGGCGGTGTCAACCTGCTCCTGCACGGCGCCGGCTGGCTCGAGGGCGGTCTGCTCACCTCATACGAGAAGATGGTCATAGACGCCGACACGCTGAACATGGTGGCGGCGATGCTGAAGCCGATCATCGTGGACGACGCCTCGCTGGCGGTCGAGGCCATAGCCGAGGTGGGGCCGGCAGGCCACTTCTTCGGAACGGCCCACACCCAGGAGCGCTACACCACCGAGCACTTCCAACCCATGGTGTCGGACTGGCGCAACTACGAGAGCTGGGACGAGGGCGGGCGGGTCGAGGCCCACCAGCGTGCCGAGAAACTGGCCCGGCAGTTGATCGACGCCCACGAAGAGCCACCCATGGACCCGGCCAGGCGCGGCGAACTGGACGACTTCGTGGCACGCCGGGTCGCCGAGGGCGGCGTCGAGACCGACTACTGAGACAGGTGCAGGCTACTGAGACAGATGCAGGCCAGCAGGGGGTCGATCCGGTGAAGGAACAGACACAGGTGGTGGTGATCGGCGGCGGCGTCGTCGGTTGCAGCGTGCTGTACCACCTCACCAGTGCCGGCTGGACCGACGTGGTCCTCGTCGAGCGGAAGGAGCTCACGGCGGGCTCCACCTGGCACGCCGCCGGCGGCATGCACACCATCAACGGCGACCCCAACGTGGCCGCGCTGCAGCGCTACACCATCGAGCTCTACAGGGAGTTGGAGGAGATCTCGGGCCAGCCCTGTGGCATCCACCTGACCGGCGAGTTGATGCTGGCCGAGTCGGAGGAACGCATGGACTGGCTCCGGATGGTCCACGCCCGCAGCAGGTACCTGGGCATGGACACCGAGCTCATATCGGTGGCCGAGGCCAAGGAGCACCTCCCCTACATGGAGGAGAAGTTCTTCGTGGGCGCCATGTTCGATCCCGTGGGCGGACATGTCGACCCCTCCGGCGTCACCCACGCCTATGCGGCGTCGGCCCGGTTGGCCGGCGCAGAGATCTACCGCAACACATGGGCCGAGGACATAGTGCAGCGGGCCGACGGCACCTGGGACGTGGTGACGGGGCAGGGCACGATCAACGCCGAACACATCGTGAACTGCGGCGGCCTCTGGGCCCGCGAGGTCGGACGCATGTGCGGGATCGAACTGCCGATCCTGGCCATGGAGCACCAGTACCTGGTGACCGAGGAGATCCCCGAGCTGAGGTCGTGGCTGGACGCCACCGACGGCCACGGCCGCGGTGCCGTCGACTTCGGAGGCGAGATATACCTCCGTGCCGAGGCGGGCGGCCTGCTGCTCGGCACCTACGAACAGGCCTGCGTGCCCTGGCAGACCACGCAGACGCCCTGGGACTTCGGCTCAGAGCTGCTCGAACCCGACCTGGACAGGATCGCCCCCTCCCTGGAGGTCGGCTTCGCCCACTTCCCGATCTTCAACGACGTCGGCATCAAGAACGTGGTCAACGGCCCGTTCACCTTCGCGCCCGACGGCAACCCCCTGATAGGACCGATCCGCGGCCAGCGCGGCCACTGGGTGGCATGCGGCGTCATGGCCGGGCTGAGCCAGGGGGGCGGGGTCGGGCTGGCCATGGCCAACTGGATGACCAGCGGCGACCCGGGCTTCGACATCTGGGGCATGGACGTGGCCCGCTTCGGCGACTGGACCACCCCGGCCTACACGCGCTCCAAGGTGAGGGAGAACTACAGCCGACGGTTCCGGATCTCGTTCCCCAACGAGGAGCTGCCCGCCGGGCGTCCACTGCACACCTCGCCGATCCACGGTCGGCTGACAACGGCGAACGCCGTGTGGGGCGCTTCGTACGGCCTCGAGACGGCGCTGTGGTTCCAGAGACCCGGCGGGGAGCCGGTCGAGGACGTCACGTTCCGGCGCTCCAACGCCTTCGACGTCGTGGCCGAGGAGGTCATGGCCGTGCGCGAGGGCGTCGGGATGATCGAGACGACCGGGTTCGCGAAGCACGAGTTCGCCGGCCCCGGTGCCCGAGCGGCCCTGGAACGGATCATGGCGAACCGCATACCCGCAGAGGGTCGGATGGCGCTCACCCCGATGCTGAACAACCAGGGGATGCTCATCGGCGACTTCACCGTGGCATCGCTTCCGACCGTCGCCGGACACGACGAGCGGTTCCTGGTGTTCGGGTCGGGCGTCGCCACGGGCTACCACCAACGCTGGTTCACGCAGAACCTGCCCGCCGACGGGCCCGCAGGGGAGCGCGTCTCGTGCCGGTCGCTCGACCACGAGCTGGCCGGCCTGTCGATCGCCGGACCTGCGGCCCGTGACCTGCTGGACTCCGTCACCGACGGGGACGTCTCAGGCGAAGCCCTCCGGTTCCTCGACATCTCGCCCATGGCCATCGGAATGGTCCCGGCACTCGTGGGCCGCATCACCTTCACGGGTGACCTGGGCTACGAGATCTGGGTACCGGCATCCCTGCAGGCGCAGTTGTTCGACCTGCTCATCGACGCCGGCGCCGGCTTCGACCTACGCCTCTTCGGCCTGCGTGCACTCGACAGCATGCGGTTCGACAAGAACTTCGGCGGCTGGGCCACCGAGTACAGGCCCATCTACACGCCGTGGGAGGCCGGCATGGGACGCTTCGTGAAACTCGACAAGGGCGAGTTCATCGGCCGGGAGGCCGCGGCATCGGCTGCTGAGGCAGGTCCGAAACGCCTGCTCACCGCCTTCACCGTCGCCGTCGACGGCGCCGATGTGATGGGCGACGAGCCCATCTGGCACGACGGCGAGGTCGTGGGCTGGGCCACCTCGGGCGGCTACGCCCACTGGTCGAGGGCGTCGTGCGCCCTCGGGTACGTGCCGACCGACCTGGTCGGAGCCGACGACGGCTTCGAGATCGAGGTCGTGGGAGTACGTCGGGCGGCCACCCGCCTCACCGAGCCCCTGTTCGACCCGACCGGCGCACGAATGCGCTCCTGACCGGGAGGAGACCACCATGGGAGCACAGGAGCGACCGCGCAGGGATAACGGCGATCCGCTCGTCGAGCGGGCGGCGACCGTGGGAAGCCGCGTGCTCATGGGCCCCGGCGAGCCGGCCGTCTCCGAGTGGGCCGCCGCCGGGCTGACCCTCCCCGACCTCGACGCCATGCAGCACTACCGGCTGTCCCGCATCCGGGAGCGACTGGCCTCCGAGGACGTGGCCGGGGCCCTGTTGTTCGACCCTCTGAACCTCATGTACGCGACCAACTCGCCGAACATGCAGATCTGGTTCACCCACAACCTGGACCGGTGGGTGTTCGTCGCCACCGACGGTCCGATGGTCCTCTTCGACTACCCCGCCTGCGAGTTCCTCTCCGCCCACAATCCGCTCATCGACGAGGTTCGGCCCACGACGTGCTTCACCTACTTCATCGCCGGTACTCGGGTGGACGAGCAGGCTTCCGCCTTCGCGGCCGAGATCGCCGACCTGGTCAGGGAGCACGGTGGCGGCAACACCCGCCTGGCCGTCGACATGATCCCACCGGCAGGGTCCAACGCCCTGATCGACGCCGGCCTCACCCTCACCGACGGCATGGCGGTGATGGAACGGGCCCGAGCGGTGAAGGGCCCCGACGAGATCGCAGCGATGCGCTGTTCGGTGGAGGCGACACGGGTTGCCTGCGGGAAGATGTTCGAGGCGATGCGACCCGGCATGACAGAGCAGCAGGTCTGGGCGGTGCTCTGGGCAGAGATGCTGGCCCGGGGCGGCGAATGGATGGAATGCCGCCTGCTCGTGTCGGGACCGCGCACAAACCCCTGGTTCCAGGAATGCAGCAGCCGGGTCATCTTGAACGGCGACCTGGTGGCGTTCGACACAGACCTGGTCGGGTCCTACGGGATGATGACGGACATCTCCCGCACCTGGATGTGCGGCGATGCCGCACCCACCCCTCAGCAGCGCCACGTCCACGACCTCGCCGTCGAACAGGTCACCCGCAACATCGACCTGCTGACACCCGGGCGCAGCTTCAGGGAACTGACCATGACCTCGTGGACCCCTCCCGTGGACGAGTACCGGCACTACTCCTGCCTGTCCCACGGCGTCGGCCAGTGCGACGAGTGGCCTGACATCAAGTTTCCCGAGGCCTGGGAGGCTGGTGGCTACGACGGCGTCCTCGAGCCGGGCATGGTCATGACGGTCGAGTCGTACGTCGGGGCATACGCAGGCGGAGAGGGGGTCAAGCTGGAGAACCAGGTCCTGATCACGCAGGACGGCCCCGAGAACCTCTCGCCCTGGTCCCTCGACCTGGACTCCTTCCACGTCCTCTGAGGCGACCACCACACAGGATCCGGCCGATTGGGGATCCCGACAGGCCGCCCGCTACCCTCCAGCGGTCCGTTACACAAGCCTGGAGAACCAGATGAGCAAGTTGTGCGAAGGCCGTGTCGCCATCGTCACCGGAGCCGGTCGGGGCATCGGCCGTGAACACGCACTGATGCTGGCCGAACAGGGCGCGAAGGTCGTTGTCAACGACCTCGGGGGCGACGAGGCAGGCGGAGGCGCCGACCTGACACCTGCCCAGGAGGTAGTCAGCGAGATCGAGGCCATGGGAGGCGAAGCCGTCGTCAACGGCGGAAACGTGGCCGACTTCGCCGCCGCCGGCGACATGGTCCAGCAGGCCATCGACACCTGGGGACGCCTCGACATCGTCATCAACAACGCCGGCATCCTCCGCGACCGCATGGTCTTCTCCATGTCGGAAGACGACTGGGACTCGGTGATCGCCGTGCACCTGAAGGGCACATTCGCCCCCGCCCACCACGCCGCGGCGTACTGGCGCAACCATGTCAAGGGGGGTGGAGAGCCGTTCGGCCGCATCATCAACACGACCTCACCGTCGGGCATCTACGGCAACGTCGGCCAGACCAACTACGGAGCCGCCAAGGCCGGCATCGCCGCCTTCTCGGTGATCGCCGCCCAGGAGCTGGTGCGCTACGGGGTAACGGTGAACTGCCTGGCCCCGACGGCCCTGTCACGCCTCACCGCCGGGCTGATGGGCGGAGAGGAGAACATCTCCGAGTCGGCCAAGGAGGCGATGTCGCCCCGCTGGATCGCCCTCATCGCCATCTGGTTGTGCAGCGAGGAGGCCCAGAACGTGACCGGCAGGGTGTTCGACATCCGGGGCAGGCACCTGGGCATAGCCGAGGGCTGGCACCTGGGCCCGACCGCCGTGCAGCCGGACGAGCCTGGTGACCTGGGTGGTGTCGTGAACGGTCTCATGGAGGCCGCCCGGCTGAACGCCGACATGTCGGGCGGGGACCACGAAGGCCCGGGCTTCCCGAGCCAAGGCCTGTAGGCCTCCCTCCCTTCCCCAACCCCTTCACCCACGACCTGGGCCGTCGCAGGGCACCCGGACGCTCGCAACACTCTCGCTTACCGGATACCCGACACCGACCCACGCCTGAGGTCCGATCGACCACCTCTGCCGAGTTGCGCCGCCCGGACCATTCTCACGGTGTGACAACCCCGGCCCGGCGGCGCAGCCGTTCAGACGGCCGGCTCAGACCGGGCGGTCGATAGTTCAGCGGCCCTCGAACCTGGCTTCCCGCTTCTCCATCCACGCAGCTCCCGCTTCCCTCACGTCACGGGTACCGAAGTTGACGCTCTGGGCCTGACCCTCGGCCTCGAGGGCCTGGCTCATCGACGTGTTGAGCCCGTTGTCGAGGAGGGCCTTGCTCATGGACAGGGCGAGCGGCGGCCCGGCAGCCAACCGCTCCACGACATCGTCCACGTGGGCGTCCAGGTCTCCCTCGGGGACGACACGGTTGACCAGGCCGATCCGGTCGGCCTCTGCAGCGTCGATCACCTCGGCCAGGAGCACCAGCTCCTTGGCGCGGTGCAGGCCCACCCGGCGCGGGAGCACCCAGGAGCCGCCGAAGTCGATCGTCAGGCCACGCCGGGCGAATATCTCCGAGAACCGCGCCGTGTCGGCGGCGTAGACGAGATCACAGCCGAGCGCGATGTTCAGCCCCGCCCCGGCGGCGACGCCCCGCACCTTTGCGACCACGGGGTGTTGCAGTTCGTGGAATGCCTGCGCCGACTCCTTGATCCTGCGCATGTTCCGCAGATGCGCCGATGGAGCCTCTCCGGTGGAGCGCTCCACCTGTCCGGACACGTCGGCGCCTGAACAGAAGTTGCCGCCGGCACCGGTGATGACGACCACCCGGACCGAGGCGTCGCCGTTCAGTTGGCGACATATGCGGCCGAACTCGGCGAACATCTGCGTGGTCATCGCATTCATCACCCCAGGCCGGTTGAGGGTGATCGTGACGATCGCCCCGTCGCGGCCCACCAGGATGTCGTCGGTCCGGTCATCCGTGTCGCCCATGGCCGGACCCTAGCCCCGGCCTGTGCAGCGACCAGAAGGGGGCCGTCAGTAGTGTCGGCACGTGGACCTGGATCTGACCGACGATCAGGAGGCGATCCGCGAGGTGTTCGCAGGCTTCTTCGCCGCGGAGGCGGGACCCGACCAGGCGCGTGGAGCCGAACCCCTCGGATTCGACAGCGCGGCGTGGCAACGGCTACTCGAGACCGGAGCCCCGGGAATGGGCGTTCCCGAGGAGGCCGGCGGAGGTGGCGGCGGGCTCGCAGACCTTGCGGTCGTGGCCGAAGAGGCCGGCGCCCACATCGCCCCTGTTCCGATCATCGACCACATGGTCACTGCCCGGCTGCTGGCGCGTCTCGGCGCCCTGGACGACGATGTGCTGGCCGGCACCGTCGTGGCGGGCATCGCCCTCAGGCCCGCCGTCGACGCAGTAGCCATGACCGTGCCCACCGGAGCCGTCGCCGGACGACTGGTGGCCCTCGACGGCGACAGGCTGCTGATCGTGGGCGCCGCCGCTCCGGGTGTGGCCCTGGCCAACCACGGCTGCATGCCCCTGGCCCACCGACCGCTGGACGGCGGCACGATCCTGGCCACGGGCACCACCGCACTCGACGCCCATGCCCGCGCCGTAGACGAGTGGCGCACCCTCACCGCGGCGGCCCTCGTGGGCATTACCCGTACCGCAATCGACCTTGCTGTCGGATACGTCAGCGAACGACATCAGTTCGGCCGACCTATCGGCAGCTTCCAGGCCGTCCAACACGGCCTGGCAGACCTCCCCGGCCTCCTCGAGGGCGCCAGGCTGCTCACCGGGAAGGCGGCGTGGGCCGGCGACGACGATGATGACGGTGTCGTCGACCTGGGCGACAACGAGATCACCGAGTTCGCCACCCTCGCCGGCATGGCCCTGGTGTTCGCCGGTGAGGCATCCGCCCGTGCGACCGACCGCAGCCTCCACTTCCACGGGGGCTACGGGTTCAGCGAGGAGTACGACATCCAGTTGTTCTACCGGCGGGCAAGGGCCTGGTCGCTGGTGCTGGGTGACCCGGCAGGCGAATGCCGCCGGCTCGCCGACCGCCTGCTCGACGGTGACAGGCCCGACGGCGGACGGGCAGCCTGATGGACTTCTCCCTGGGCCCCCGGGCCACCCGGTTCCGCTCCGAGGTGAAGGCGTTCCTGGCCGAGCACCTGACCTCGGAGACGATCGCACGCATGCACGAGAGCGGCACGTTCAATGACCGGGACCTGAACGAGGCCCTGGCCCTGGCCGGCCTGCTGGAGGGAGCGGTGCCCGGCTACGGCGACCGCGATCCCATCGAGTTGTACGTGTTGTTCAACGAACTCGAGAAGGCCGGCGCGCCCTACGACGGCCTGGCGGTGTCCATGCTCGTAGCCGGGGTGGTGAACGCCGTCGGCACCGACTTCCACAGGACCGAGATGCTCGACAAGTTGCTGACCGGGCGATTCAACTGCTGCCTCGGCTACAGCGAACCGGACCACGGTTCCGACGTGGCGTCCATCACCACCCGGGCAGTGCGCGACGGCGACGGCTGGGTGGTCAACGGGCAGAAGATGTGGACCACCATGGCCCACGAGGCCGACTGGGTGCTGCTGCTCACCCGCACCAACCCCGACGTTCCCAGGCACCACGGGCTGACCATGTTCGTAGTGCCCATGGACACGCCGGGAATCGAGATCCATCCGGTTCCGACCATGGCGTCGGAGCGGACCAACGCCACCTTCTACGACGACGTACGGGTAGCCGACGAATGGCGACTCGGAGAGGTCGACGGTGGTTGGGCCGTCATGGGAGTGGCACTGGCGTTCGAGCGCGGCGTTATGGGCGGGACCAATCCGGCGGTGCCGCTGTTGCGACATGTGCGGGCCTGGGCCGAGACCGACGGATCTGACGGCAGTGGCCGCATGGTCGACGATCCCCTGTTCCGCGAACGGGTGGCCCGCACTGCAATCGTGAACCAGGTCTCACAGTTGTTGACCCTGCGAGCTGCGTGGATAGCCGCCGAGGGTGGGCTGCCCGGCCTGGAGGGATCGATGGCGAAGGTCTTCGCCAGCGAGGAGTACCAGCGGATCGTCGGCTGGTTCCAGCAGATGGCCGGCGCCGAGGGGCTGCTCGGCTTCCATGCCGACGGAGCGGCCGCAGACGGCTGGATCGACTACGACGCCCGCCATGCCCCGGTCACCACGATCTACGGCGGCACCTCGGAGATCAACCGCAACAACATCGCCGAAAGGCACCTGGGTCTACCAAGGAACCGCTGACCCGGACCCACCGCGACCACTACCTCTTCCGACCTCGACCGCTCTTCGTCCGTTCTTCCCACCGGTGTCCCTCCAGAAGGAGCGAGGACCGAGGGACGCGAGCCCACAGGTCAGTGACTGCTTCGGTCCGTGCGGAGCAGGCGTGGCAGGGCGAGCGGTGTCGGGTCGGGAGCCGACGGAGCTTGCGCAGCAGTGGGAACGCCAGCAACAACCGACCAGACGCGAACCAAGGGAG
>DQOF01000114.1 GCA_015658775.1 Acidimicrobiia bacterium
CCCTCAGGAGGATGAGGGTCAACGTACCGTCCACCAGGTAGACGAGGGTCTTGATCTGGTGCTCGGGCGGATGCCCCGCATCGGCCAGGGCGGCGATGGTTCGGATGGCAGGCGTCGGGAACGGCTCGGGTGCATCGGACCCTGGGCGGTCCTTGACCGCTGTCAGCGATGCGGTGGCACGTTCCACGTTGGCCGCGTAGTCACATCCGTTGCACTGCACCACGTCGTCCTCGCCGGCGGGGGAGGCGACCATGAACTCGATCGACGCGCTGCCGCCCATGGCACCCGACGAGGCCTCCACGGGAACGGCGTCCAGGTCCAGTCGGGCGAAGATCGCCTTGTATGCACCGTGGTGTAGGTCGAACGACCTGTCGAGGCCGGCGTCGTCGATGTCGAACGAGTAGGAGTCCTTCATGGCGAACTCGCGGACGCGCAGCAGCCCCGACTTGGGGCGTGGCTCGTCACGGAACTTCCACTGGATCTGGTACCAGATCTGGGGCAGGTCGCGGTACGACGCCAGCTCGAGGGAGATCGTGGCGAAGACCTCCTCGTGGGTCATGCCGAGGGCAAGGTCCGCTCCCTTGCGGTCGGTGAGGCGGAACATCTCCTCGCCCATGGACTCCCAGCGCCCGGACTTCTGCCACACCGAGGCCGGGTGCATGGCAGGCAACAGGAACTCCTGGCCGCCGATCGCATCCATCTCCTGGCGGATGATCTCGCCGACCTTCTGGTGCACACGCCAGCCCAGCGGGAGCATGGAGTAGTGGCCGGACTGGAGTTGGCGCATGAAGCCGCCACGGACCAGCAGGCGGTGGCTGGCCGCCTCGGCCTCGGCCGGGGCGTCGCGGAGAGTGGGTATGAACAGGTTCGACCAACGCACCGGCCGGGCCTCCTCGATGGTGGTCGTGGCGTCGGGACATCGTAGCGACCATTCCCGGTCCGTCAGGGCCGGACAGGAGGGTCGCGGCCCGCTGTGTCCCGCGGCTCGTGGCCGTGCCAGAATCCGACCATGAGCACAGCGACACTGAGCACCGACACGACCGAGACGGTCCGCACCGAGTTGACGGCGTGGTTGGACGAGAACTGGGATCCGGAGATCACCCTCGCCGAATGGTGGGGTCGCCTGGCCGCGGGAGGCTGGGCCCACCCGGCCCTTCCGACCACGGCGGGTGGTCGCGGCTACGGCAGGGACCTGTGTTCCGCTGTGTCGACCGTCATTGCCGACGCGGGCGTGGTCGGTCCGCCCATGGGCCTCGGGTACATGCTCGCCGCGCCGACGATCGTGGCCCACGGCACGCCTGAGCAGGTCGGGCGGTTCGTTCCCGAGATCCTCGACGGCTCGGCCGCATGGTGCCAGTTGTTCTCCGAGCCGGGTGCCGGCTCCGACCTGGCGGGGCTGCAGGCGAAGGCAGTCCGCGACGGCGACGAGTGGATCATCACCGGTCAGAAGGTGTGGACGTCGGGAGGCCAGTACTCGAACTGGGGAATGCTGATCGCCCGGACCGACACCGAAGCCCCCAAGCACCAGGGCATCACCTACTTCGCCATCAACATGGACCAGCCCGGCATCGAGGTGAGGCCGCTGCGGGAGATGACCGGGGAAGCGCTCTTCAACGAGGTCTTCATGGACGAGGCCCGGGTCCCCGACGCCAACACGATAGGTGGGCTCGGCAACGGCTGGAAGGTGGCCAACACCACCTTGGCGGTGGAACGTGCGAGCCTCGGCGGCGGCGGCAGGCAACCCATCTCAGTGATGGGCGGCCCCAAGACGGGCCGACTCGGACAGCCTGTCGGTGACATCCTGAAGCGCACCAACCGGGGGGCCGAGGGAGAGGGTGGCCGGGGCATGGGCACCGACGCGATGGTGCGGATGGCGAGGGAGGCCGGCAATGCGGACGACCTGGTCATCCGCCAGGAGATCGTGAAACTCCACATCCTGGGCGAGGTCAACCGGCTCAACCTGCTGCGGTCGAAGTCCGGCGGCGGCCGCACCGGCGCCGAGGGCAACCTGGCCAAGTTGGCGATGAGCGAGTTGGTCCGCCGCAGCCGCGACGTCGGAAACATGATCATCGGGGCCGACGGCATGCTGGCCGGATCCTCCAGCGCAACCGGCGGGGTCGTCCAGGAGGTCACGCTGTTCAGCCCTGCGCCTGCCATCTACGGCGGCACCGACCAGGTGCAGCGCAACATCATCGGCGAACGGGTTCTCGGCCTCCCCAAGGAGCCGGGCCCGCCCAGGGAGACCCCGTTCAAGGACCTGCCTCAGAACTGACCCAGCCGTGCGGCGTCAGTCGGCGCAGGCCCGGGTGAGGTGGTCGAGGATCGCGCGGCGCACGACGGCCGGTTCCTCGAGCATCAGCATGTGGCCCGAATCGGGCACCTCGACGACGGTCACGGAGGCGGGCCCTGTGAAGGAGTCCAGCAGCGGCTGCGCAGCCCTGCGGGGTGTCATCCTGTCGATGCCTCCCAGGACCAGGGTCACGGGACACGAGACCGACGCCGCTGCCGCCAGGGCACCTTCGTAGGACGAGGAGGCCTTCAGGTCCAGGGCCAGGACACCGGGTGGGCAGCCCTCGAGCAGGGCCTGTGTGCCGCCGAGCATCCAGAGGCCCGGTGTGGGGTTGTGGCCGGTGTGTTGTGGGCGACCGTGGCCCCACGCCGTGATCAATTCTGCGGCCCTGACCTCGTCGGCATCGGCGGCCCCCTGCAGGTCGGGGTGTACGGGCATGAGGGCCGCCACTCCCACGAGCACGGCCGAGGCGATCTCCCCGGGGTGGTGGGCGGCGGCCTCGAGGGCGACCAGCGCACCGAGGGAGTGGCCGACCAGGTGGACCCGCCCACCGAGGGCGTCGGCGAGTCGGGCCGACCAGGCTGCCGACTCGGCGACGGAGCCGAGTGCCGGGCCCTCGGATCCGCCGTGGCCGGGCAGGTCGACCGCAACGGCCCTGTAGCCATGATGGGCCAGGAACCGGGTCTGGTGCGACCACACCGAACGGTCCATGCCGGCCCCGTGGATGAGGACCACGAGTGGCTCGGGCGCCCTCGGGTCCACCGGCACGGCCCCGGTGGCGGCGTTGACGATACGGCCGTCGACGGTGAGCCTCATTGCAGGTGCTCAGCGCTGTGAGGCCGCCAGGGCCTGTGACAGGTCGGCGCAGATGTCCTCGGGATCCTCGAGGCCCACCGAGAGCCTGACCAGGTTCTCGGAGACGCCCGCCGCCTCCAGATCGGCAGCGCTCATCTGCTGATGGGTTGTGGAACCCGGGTGGATGACGAGCGTCTTGGCATCGCCGACGTTGGCCAGGTGCGATGCCAGGCGCACCGCCTCGATGAACCTGCGGCCCGCATCGCGGCCACCGACGACCCCGAAGCTGAGGATGGCACCCGAGCCGTTCGGGTAGAGCCGGGCCGCCAGGTCGTGGTCGGGGTGGCTGGGGTGGCTGGGGTGCTTGATCCACTCGACCGCCTCGTGGCCGTCCAGCATCTCGACGACCCGGAGGGTGTTCTCCACGTGTCGGGCCATGCGCAGCGGCAGGGTCTCGACCCCCTGCAGCAGGTAGAAGGCGTTCGCCGGGCTCATGCACGCACCGAAGTCCCGCAGGCCCTCGGCGCGGGCACGCATCGACAGGGCCTGGGGGCCGAACTCCTCGGTGAAGGTGATGCCGTGGTAGCCGTCGTAGGGCTCTGACAGCGTGGGGAACAGGCCGGATGCGTCCCAGTCGAAGCGGCCACCGTCGACCACCACGCCGCCGATCGCCACCCCGTGGCCACCCAGGAACTTGGTCACAGAGTGGATGACGATGTCGGCGCCGTACTCGATGGGACGCAGCAGGTAGGGGGTGGCGAACGTGGAGTCGACCGCCAGCGGCAGGCCGTGGTCGTGGGCGACCGCGGCCACGGCGGCCACGTCGAGCACCTCGAGGCCGGGGTTGCCGAGCGTCTCGGCGAACACCATGCGGGTCTCGGGCCTGATGGCGTCGGCGAAGGCCTGGGGGTCGCGGGGGTCGACGAAGGTGGTGGTGATGCCGAACCGGGGCATGGTGAGGTTCAACAAGTTGTGGCTGCCGCCGTAGATGTTGCGGCTGGCGACCACGTGGTGGCCGGCGTCGAGCAGGGTGGCCACGGCAAGGTGGAGTGCCGCCTGGCCGCTGGCCGTGCACACGGCACCGACACCGCCCTCGAGGGCGGCTATGCGCTCCTCGAGCACGGCGACCGTCGGGTTGGAGATTCGGGAGTAGAGGTGGCCGCTGATCTCGAGGTTGAACAGGCCTGCCGCATGGTCGACCGAGTCGAACACGTACGACGTCGTCTGGTGGATGGGCACGGCCCTGGATCCCGTGGTGGGGTCGGGCTGCTGGCCTGCGTGCAGGGCGCGCGTGTCGAATCGCGTGAAGTCGGGTTCGACCATGGATCGAAACCTACGACCTGACGGGGGTGAACCGGCGCACGGTCAGCCGGTGGGTGGTCAACACGACACCAGTTCGGCCAACTTGTCGAGGCTGCCGTCGGAGCCGATGGCGATGATCACGTCTCCGGCCGTGAACGGGCGCCTGCCCAGGTCGTCGGTGTGGAAGCGGTCCTGCTGGTCCCGGACCGTGAGCACCACGGCACCCGTGCTGCCCCTGATGGAGAGGTCGTCGATGGTCTTGCCCTCGAAGGCGCACCCCTCGGGAAGCCTGAACTCGCGGAGCGTCGCCTCGAAGGTGCCGTCGTGGACGACCACGTCGATGAAGTCGGCCACGTTGGGCTGGGTGGCCAGGCTGGCCATCCGGTAGCCGCCGATCTCGTAGGGGTTCACCACCCGGTCGGCGCCCACCTGGTGCAACTTGGGGATGCTCTCGGACTCGTCGGCCCGCGAGACGATGAACAGGTCTGATTTGAGGTCGCGGGCGCTGAGGGTGATGTAGAGGTTGTCGACGTTCGAACCCATGGCGATCACCAGGGTCGAGGCTCGTTCGATTCCCGCCCGGCGCAGCACGTCGTCGCTGGTCGCGTCGCCCAGCACATACGGGCCACCGTGGGCCAGCAGCCGTTCCTCGTCGTGGTCGACCGCCACGACCGCCTGGCCCACCGACTGCACGAACGAGGTGATCGATCGCCCGACCCGCCCCATTCCGCAAACGATCAGGTGTCCTGACAGCTCGTCGATGGCTCGCTGCATGCGGTACCTCCGGAACTGGCCGGTTATCCGGCCCTCGACGATGCTCTCGATAACGATGGTGGCGCCGTAGAGCATCGATCCGGTGCCCACCAGGATCAGTACGGATGTGAAGAGCTTCCAGGTGTTGTCCGGGTCTCCGTCGGCGATCTCCCGGAAGCCGACCGTGCTGACGGTGACGATCGTCTGGTACAGGGAGTCGACCGGGCTGAGGCCCAGAAGCGTGTAGCCGACCGAGCCCGCGACGAGGACGCCGACGATCAGGGCGGCGGCGGTCGTGAGTCGACCCCGGGCGGACCCGGCGCCCCTGTTCTCTCGACCGAACATGACCGCAGGGTAGGGCACATGCGGCGCTGCCCGCCGTGCAACTACGACGGGCAGCCCGAGCGGGTATGTAGTGTCCGGCGGAGTCGAGGGGCCGCACCGGGCCCCGAGGGGGTAGTCCATGCGCATCGGCTTCATCGGTCTCGGCAACGTCGGCGCCAAGCTGGCCGGCAGCCTGCTCCGCAACGGATTCGACCTAGTCGTGCGCGACCTGGACCGGGGTGCCGCACGGGCTCTCCTCGACGGTGGAGCCGCCTGGGCCGATTCACCCAGGGAGATGGCCGAGCAGTGCGACGTGGTCATCACCTGCCTACCGTCGCCTACCGCCTGTTCACAGGTCCTCGAAGCCGGGGACGGGGTGATCGCGGGCTTCGCCTCGGCCGGTGGCGAGGGGAAGGTATGGCTGGAGATGAGCACCACCGACGAGGCCGAGGTGCGGCGCATCGCGCCACTGGTCGAAGCCACCGGGGCCGTGCCCGTCGACTGTCCCGTATCCGGTGGGTGCCACCGGGCGGCAACAGGGAACATCGCCATCTTCGCCGGCGGCGAGCGAGCGGCGTTCGAGCGCGTCCTGCCCGTGTTGACCGCGATGGGCAGGCGGATACTGCACACCGGCCCGCTGGGGTCGGCGTCGATCCTGAAGGTGGTCACCAACTACCTGGCCACGGCCAACCTGGTGTCACTCTGCGAGGCGTTGACCACGGCGTCGGTTGCAGGCATGGACCTGACCACCACCTATGAGGCCATCAGGATCTCGTCGGGCAACTCGTTCGTGCACGAGACAGAGGGCCAGGTCATCCTGAACGGCAGTCGTGACATCAGCTTCACGATGGACCTGGTCGTCAAGGACATGGACCTGTTCGACGATCTCGCCCGCCGGTTGGAGGTGCCGCTGGAACTTTCACCGCTGCTGCTGGAGATCTTCAGGGACGGTCAGGAGCGCTACAGCCCCCGGGAGTGGTCACCCAACATCATCCGCCGACTCGAGGAGGCCACCGGCGCCGACATCCGCGCCCCCGGCTTCCCGTCCGACATCGTCGACGACGAGCCCGAGGAATCCGGCTACGAGGTCATTTCGGTCCGCTGAGGACGTCTGGCATGGGTTCGGCCACCCGGCCCTCGCGGACCCGCCTGGCCGTTCCCGCCGCCTCGGCCGTGCGCCGTTCCGGGTCGAGGTTCCCACCCAGCTCGTCGAGCCTGAGGCCGGGAGTGTCGATCACCGGGAAGCCGACCCCGGCCAGGCCGGCGAACCTGGAGGCCAGGGCGTGCTTCTTGCGTACCTGGTGAGGCTGGAGGTCGTCGAACTGTCGCGGGGAAATCGGGTCGCCCAGCACTAGGGCACCGGCCAGGACAGCGTCCCGGACCAGTGCTTCGCCGGCCGCCGTGCGGACGATGATCCCGTTGAACCCCTCGTCCTCCCCCGTGGGAGCGCCTCCCGGCCAGACGTCGGCGGCGGCCACGTCGGCTGCCTCGCCCAGGGCGTCGGGGCAG
>DQOF01000153.1 GCA_015658775.1 Acidimicrobiia bacterium
CCCGCCGTAGCGGCCCAGGGCCTCCATGGCCTGCCAGGTCTCGCCTGCCAACCCCCAGCCCGTGTCGGGGTTGTCGGCACCGGCAAGGGTGTAGGTGACCGTGTCCAGGTCAGGGGAGATGTGCAGGCCGTGCAGGACCACGTCGTCGCCGGTGTTCACGATGGCGGTCACCTCCGACGGGGGCACCACCCTCACGAGGCCCGCCAGGAGCCGGGCAGCGCCGACCCCACCGGCCAGCACCACGATCATCGGGGTGCCGGTCCCGTCAGATCAGGTCCCGTCAGATCAGGTCCGATCACTGCAGGTACCGCAACTTGCCCTCCAGGAACTCCATGTCGGCGTCGACCATCGTCTCCACCAACTCGGCGAACCCCGTGCGGGGCGCCCAACCCAGGACGTCGGCGGCCTTCGAGTAGTCGCCGACGAGCAGGTCGATCTCGGCCGGACGCAGGAACCTCTCGTCGACCACCACGTACTTCTCCCAGTCCAGGCCCACCCGGCTGAAGGCCGCCTCGCAGAATTCTCTGACCGAATGTGTCTCGCCCGTGCAGACCACGAAGTCGTCGGGCCGGTCCTGCTGCAGCATCAGCCACATGGCTTCCACGTAGTCGCCGGCGAACCCCCAGTCGCGCTTGGCGTCCAGGTTGCCGAGCCGTAACTCGTCGGCCATTCCGAGGGCGATCCGGGCGGCGCCGTGGCTGATCTTGCGGGTCACGAACTCGAGGCCCCGACGCGGGCTCTCGTGGTTGAACAGGATCCCCGAACTGGCGTGCAGGTCGTAGCTCTCGCGGTAGTTGACCGTGATCCAGTGGCCGTACACCTTGGCCACCCCGTAGGGGCTGCGGGGGTGGAACGGGGTGGACTCGGTCTGGGGCACCTCGCGGACCTTGCCGAACATCTCGCTGGAACTGGCCTGGTAGTAGCGGATCGACGTGTCGACCATCCGGACGGCGTCGAGCAGGCGGGTCACGCCCAGGGCCGTCGTCTCGCCGGTCAGCACGGGCTGCCCGAAGGAGGTCTGCACGAACGACTGGGCGGCCAGGTTGTAGGCCTCCTCCGGCTCGTGCACACGGATCGCCTCGACCATGGAGAGCTGGTCGAGCAGGTCGCCCGAGCAGAACTCGACGCGGTCCATGAGGTGGGCGATGCGCTCGTAGTTGACCGTGGAACTGCGACGGACCATGCCCGTCACCTCGTAGCCCTTGTCCAGCAGGAACTCGGCCAGGTACGAGCCGTCTTGGCCGGTGATGCCGGTGATGAGAGCCCGTGGTGCCATGCCGGTCATTCTGCCGGGGAAGACGCCGGGGAAGACGCCGGGGAAGACGCCGGGGCCCGCGACCGCCAGTCCTCCATGACGTCGCGGAGGGTGTCGCCCAGGTCGTGGACGGGCGCCCAGCCGGTGTCGGAACGCAGGGCCGAGGGGTCGCCGCGAAGTTCGGGGACCTCCACTGGACGCAGCAGCGCCGGGTCCGACTCGAGGCGCATGGGGCGGGTAGCCATGGTCACCAGGTCGTCGGCGACCCGGCCGATCGATACCGACACGCCGGTGCACACGTTGTAGGCGGCTCCGGCCCGGCCGTCCAGGGCCAGCAGCCTGTACGCCCTGACCACGTCGCGCACGTCCGTGAAGTCCCGCAACGGGGTGAGGTCGCCGACAGGCACCGCGTCACCGCCGGATCGCTCGTTGGCCACGATTCGCGCGGCGATGGCGGCGCACACGAACCGGTCGCTCTGGCCCGGCCCCAGGTGGTTGAACGACCGGGCCCTCACCACGTCCTGGCCGAAGCCCAGGTGGGCCTGCTGGGCGATGATGTCGGCGGCCGCCTTGCTCGCGGGATACGGCGACACCGGCCGGAAGGGAGCGGCCTCTGTAACCGGCAGGTCGTCGGGCCCGACCACGCCGTAGACGTCGGCGCTGGTGACGGTGACGACCCGCTCCACGCCGCCCGCCCGGGCTGCCGCCAGCACGTTGAACGTGCCCTCCACGTTCACCCGGATCGTCTCACCGGGCGTGGACCACGACCCGCCCACGTCGGCCTGCCCCGCCCGGGGGAACACAACCTCTGGTGCGGCATCGGACATGAGGGCGGCCAGGGCGGGTGCGTCCAGGAGGTCGGGACCGCCGTGGGACCGGTCGGTGGCCGTCACGTCGTCGCCGCAGGCCGTCAGGTGGTCGACCAGGTGCCGTCCCACGAAACCAGCCGAGCCGGTGACCAGGGCCCTCACCGGGTCGCCGCATCGACACGTCGTCGCACGTCGGCACCCTAGACCGCCCCGTGCCCGGAGAACGGGGCCGCCGACGGACGGCGCTTCTGACGGACGGGTCCACAGGGCTAGGGTCCGGTCACAGTGGACGCCGCCGAACAACCGGGCCAGCAGGGCGCGCCCGCCCCCACTCCCGCCCTACCACAGGCTCCACCGACGGTCGGCGTCGTGCTTGTCGCGCATGACCCGGGGGAGCGTTTCGACGACGTCCTGGCCGGCCTCGCAGCTCAGGACCACCGTCAGGTCCACGTGCTGGTCGTGGACGCCGGCCGGCGCCGCCAGGTGGCCGCACGCGTTGCCGACGTGCTCCCCGACGCCGAGGTCGTGTCGCTGGACGACTCGCCGGGGTTCGGAGCCGCCGTGAACCTCGCACTCGCCGAGAGTGCCGCCAGGCGTGGCGACAGCGCGACCGGACCCCACATGCTCCCCCGGTTCCACCTGTTCCTGCACGACGACGTGGTGCTGGACGGCACGGCGGTCCGCCGGATGGTGGAACGGGCCGTGGCCGCGAATGCCGGGATCGTGGGACCCAAGGTCCTCGCCGGTGGGGAGGGGCGCCTGCTCGACGACATGGGCTCGGCTGTGGACCGCTACGGGTCGCCGGTACCGCGGATCGACGCCGGCGAGGCCGACCAGGGCCAGTACGACGGCCACCCCGACGTCTTCGCCGTGGCCGAGGCCGCGATGCTCGTACGCGCCGACCTGTTCGCCGCCGTCGGCGGCTTCGACCCCGAGATCCGGTTCCTGGACGGCCACGTGGACCTCTGCTGGAGGGCCCGGCTGGCCGGCGCCGCCGTGACCACCGCACCCACCGCCGTCGGCCGCAGGGTAGGTGGTGGTGATGCGGGTACGGGTGTCCGGCGACGGGGTGCCCACCCGGCAATCCTGCGGCCCAGGCACCGGCTGCGGATGTCGCTGGCCAACCAGACCGCGGGCAGGGCGCTCGCCGTTACAGCCGAGTTGGCCGTGACCACCGTGCTGGGCGTCGCCTACGGGCTCCTGGCCGGCCGCTTCAGGCACGTGTGGGGTCTGCTGTCGGCGTGGCCCTGGAACCTGCGGCGCAGGGCCGGCCTGCGCACACGGCGACAGGTCATGGCACTGCACCGGCGGGTCGACGACCCGTCGGTGGTGGCCGGCACCCACGGTCCCCATCACGCCTTCCGACGGGCCGTGACCGGTCGGGCACCGCACGGCACGGGTCCCGAGGCGCCCGGCCAGGTCAGGTTCCACCACCTCTGGGGCGCCCTGCTGGGCCCAGGCGGCACGGCGCTCGTGGTCAGCGCCGCGGTGCTGGGCTTCGGAGCCCGCCACCTCGTCACCCGGGGCCTGCCGGCCGTGGGCAGGTTCCAGGCACTGCCGGCCGAGCCCCTCGACCTCGTGCGCGCCTGGTGGCAGGGGTGGCGACCCACCGGAACCGGGGTGGCCACCCCCGGCCCCGACGGCCTCGCACTGCTCGGCGTGCTGGCCCGCCTGCTGCCCGGCAGCGACCACCTGGTCTGGACCGCCGTGGTGCTCGCCGCCCTTCCGGTCGGCGCGCTCGGCGTCTGGCGCCTGGTAAGGCCGGTCGGCGGCGGTCGCTCGCGGGCAGCAGCGGTGCTCGTCTACCTGGCGGTGCCGCTGCCGTACGACGCCCTCCGGGAGGGTCGCCTGGCCCCCCTGGCGGTCTACGCCACCCTCCCCTGGATCGCCCACCGGCTCGCCGTCGCACAGGGAGTCGCCCCCTACGGGCACCGCGGCGGCGACCCGGGCCCCGGAACCCGTATACGGAACCTGGGATCGGACATCGCCCTCACGGGCCTGGTCACAGCCGCCGCCATCGCCGTCAGCCCGACGGTGGTGGTCCCGGCCCTGGTCGTCCTGGCCGGACTGGTGGTCGGAAGCGCCCTGGCAGGCAGCCCGGCCGGGTTGGGGAGGCTCGCGGCGGTCGCCGCCGGAGGAGCGGCCGTCGCAGCGGTGGTCCACCTCCCCCTGGTGCTGGACCTGCTCGGCGGCAGACCGCTCGAATCCCTGGCGGGCCCGACAACCTGGTCGACGGGCAGCCTCGGCTACTCGGCCATGTTCCGCCTGGACACCGGTGCCGGCAGCCTCGCCACGGGTCCCGGAACCTTCGGCATCGACCGCATCGGCTGGGCCGTGCTCGTGGTCCCCGTCCTGGCGCTGCTCACCACGTCGGGCTGGCGCCTGGCACTCGGCATCCGGGCCTGGTTCGTGACAGCCGGCGGGTTCGCCTCGGTGTGGATCGTCGACCAGGGCTGGAGCCACGGCCCCGTCCTGCCCGCCGAACTGCTGCTGGTACCGGTCGCGCTGGGCCTGGCGTGGGCGGCAGCGGCGGCGGTGGCCGCCATGGGGACCACCATCGCCACGCCCCGACTCCGACCCGGCCGGCGCAGCGTCGTGCCGGCCATCGCCGCGCTCAGCCTGGCCCTGACCGTGCTGCCTGTGGTCGTCGGCTCGCTGGACGGTCGCCTGGGCATGCCCGACGCGGACCTGCCGTCGGCCCTGCCGTTCCTGGCCGAGCCCAGGACCGCCGTCGGCAACTCCACCAGGGGCGGTGACGACCGGGTGGTGTGGGTGGGTGAGCCCTCCATCCTGCCCGCCGTGGGCGTACCGCTCGCTGACGGCGTGGCGCTGGCGGTCACCGACGGACGCCCCGACCTGCTCGACCAGTGGCCCTACCGGTTGGACCGGGCACCCGGCGTCGAGGAGATCCGCGCCGGCCTGTCCGAGGCGCTGGCCGGCCACACCAACCGCCTGGGAGCGGCGCTCGGAGCCTGGGGGGTCGGACACGTGGTGCTGGTCGAACGCTCGGCCCCGGCACCCCACGAGGCGGTCGAGGCGCCCCTACCGGCCAACTACGCAGCCGCCCTGACACGCCAACTCGACCTGGTGCGCATCGAGGGCCTCAACCGGGCCGTGACCATCTTCTCGAACATCGCACGCCGGCCGGTGCACGCCGTGGTCCGCGACCGGACCGGGCGTCACGTGTCGGCGGTGGTCACGCCGCTCGCCTACGACAGGCTCGAGATCCTGACGGGGGCGGACGGCGCACTCCGCTGGACCGTGGGCCCCGCCGGATCCTGGTCGTTCAGCATCGACGGCGTCCACCCGCCGATCATGGCCGCCGGTGCCACCGGCGGGGTCGTCGACCGGCCTTCCGTCCGCGTCGCCTCCGGAACCACGGGCCTGCTGGTCCACGACGGCAGGGTGGCCAGATCCCGCCGCCTCCTTCAGGTGATGGCGCTGTGTTCGGTGCTGCTCCTTGCAAGCTGGGTCCGGACCGAGGGCGACACCGATGAAGGGCGGGACCGGTCGTGAACGCCATGAACGCCGTGAGGGCACCGGCGGTGGTCGTGCTGGTCGCCATGGCGGTGGGCGCAGCCGCCTTCGGCACTGGCCCCACATCGACTCCGGACACGGGCGTGTTGCCGCCGCTCCACTCCGGGGTGTCGCTCACAGCCGATTCGGGCGACCTCTGGTTCTGCGTCGGACCGACCGTCGCGCTCGACGGTGTCGACGAACGCGTGGTGACCCTGACCAGCATCTCCGACGAGGCGACCGACGGGTGGGTCACCGTCATCGGGAATCTGGGCAGCGAGGTGGAACGTGCATTCCGGCTGGAGCCCGGGGCACGGCTCGAGATAAGGCCCGGCCCCTTCGTGCCACGCGCCACCTTCGCCGGGGTCACCGTGGAGGTCCCCGGCGGCCGTGTCCTGGTGGACCAGCGGTTGGCCGGCCAGGGGTCGGGCATGGGGGTCGAGGTGGGCCCGTGCGGCACGATCACCTCGGACGTCTGGCAGGTGCCGTGGGCGACCACCGCCCAGCCGGGCAACCGGGCGATGCTGCTGCTGTACAACCCGTTCAGGGCACCGGCCATCGCCGACCTGCGCTTCATAGGCGACCTGGGACGCCGCGAGACCCTCGACAGGCAGGGGGTCGTGGTGGCGGGCCGGTCGATCTCGGTGTTCGACCTGTCCGAACGCATCCCCGACTCGTCGGTGGTGTCGGCGACCGTCGACGTGAGGGTGGGACAGGTGGTGGCGGCACGGCTCCAGATCGCCGATGGGAGCGGTCCGGACGGGTCCTCAGGGCTGGCCCTCACGCTGGGCGCCCCCGAGGTGTCGCCCAGGCTGTTCCTGCCCGGTGTGCCCAGCGCCGCCGGCCTCGGATCATCGGTGGTGGTGCTCAACCCCGGAGACGAGACGACCGAACTGGAGGTGCTCTTACGCCCGGCGGCCACCGAGGTCTTCGTGGAGCCCTACCGCATAACCCTGAGGGGCCGCCAGCGGGAGGTGGTCGACCTGGGCCCCGACCGCCTCGACGGCATCGGCCCCTACTCCGTCGAGGTGCGGTCCCTCGACGGCGTCCCCCTCGCG
>DQOF01000109.1 GCA_015658775.1 Acidimicrobiia bacterium
CAGGTCCAGTGTCGGCAGGTTCACAGCTGGGTCTCCACCCCGCCCGAGGGTGGTCAGCCACGACTCCCAGAACATCACCTGCAACCCCAACCGCCCCCTCCCGCCGGCCTCGCCGAACCCGAGCAGGTCCACGATGTCAGCCGCCTCCAGAGACCCGTCGCCTGCGGCGAACCGGACAACCGTCGTGCCATCGGCACCCGTCTGTATCAGGTCCGATGGCAGGCTGATCGGCAGCGGAGAGACCGGGTCGGCCAGGCTCGACCAGCGGGCCGGCGTCAAGAGCGCCGTGCCGGTCACATCAACGTCCAGAAGGGCTGTGACCACACTCCGATCGGCCTCGACCCCTCCGCTACGGTGCCGGTCGGCGAGGCGGCAGGGGCTCTTGTCACACCCGTCGGTCGTCAGCCCGGGTGGGATCAGGAGCAGCGTGCCACCGCCGTTCAACCGGTCTGCCACGGCTAGGACCGCGACCTGGACCAACTCGCCGGCGTCGTCCTCGGTCACGATCAGCATCGACCATGTCTGCTCCACGAACGCCTCGAAGCCGGGGGCCGCCTGGTCTGTGACCGCCTCGCGTGTCTTCCCCTCCTCGCTCTGGAGCACCGTCTCGAGGCCGTCCAGCACTAGCACTCCCGCCCACACGACTGCAACCAGCACGATCGCTGGGAACCCCCAGCGCCAGCCCCGGGCGACGGGTGGGGCGGGTGGCCGACGTCGAAACCGCGGCGGGTGGGCCGGAGGGCCGGGCCTGTCGAAATCACCCGGAAGATCCTCGGCGGTCCGGTCTCCGGGCTCGTTCACCTCGACCTCCGATAGAGGTCGTGAGACTCGATCAGGTCGGCGACGGCGTCGGGCACGTGGTCGCGGACGGACAGCCCGTCGGCTGCGCGGTTCCTCAACTCGATGCCGGCCATCTCGAGCAGTGGCACCTCCAGGACCTCGTACTCCCAGTGCACCGGCGGTCGTCCACCGTCGTGGCCGGGCCGGTCCATCACGACGATCGTGGCGCGGCGACGAACCTCTTCAGGGCGCACCCAGGTGTCGAGACCCGGCGCCACGTCGCTTCCCAACAGCAGTACCAGGTCGGACCCCGGGTACCGCTCGCCCAGGGTCGCCAGTGTGTCCGCCGTGTAGGTCGGACCACCTCGCTGGATCTCGACATCATCTGCTACCAGTCCGTCCACTCCGTCCACAGCCGCGACGACCATGGCCAGGCGGACCTCGGCAGGGCTGACCGTGCCCTCCGTGCCATCACCGACGGCACCTGTCTTCTGCCAGGGGTCGTTGGCAACCGTCAGGAGTACCAGGTCCAGGTCGAGGCGGTCGCGTGCCTCCACGGCCGCCAGGAGATGGCCGTTGTGCGGAGGATCGAAGGTTCCGCCTAGAACGCCGATCCGGCGTAGCCGAGTGCCGGACACGGCCGGAATGCTACCGCTAGACCTGCCGGCACGGTGTTCAGCGTCCTGACCTGTCTGGCCGTACCCCGGCTGCAGCCGTCCGAGCGGCCCGTTCCGATGAGTCGTAGGGAGCCCGTCGAGGAGTGATATGACCGAAGTCATAGGCTATTCGCCCCGATCCCTCTTCCCCCGGGACGGCATCTGTGCTTGAATGGTCCCCAGACGAGAGCACCGACACCACCACTTGCACGGCCCGCTTCTCGGATTCCCCGAAACAACTTCCAGGCATTTTCGCGCGACGACATGCCTCCCGAACACACGTGAGTGAACAATGAGTGATTCTGTTGGCCAGTACCTGAACGAGATCGGCATGGTCCCCCTCCTCAACGCCCAGGAGGAACGGGAGCTCTCCCAGACCATCGAGGCCGGTGCCGCTGCACGGGCACGCCAGGAGGACGGTGAGACCGGTCGCGACATCGACCGTGCCATCCGCCTCGCCGCCCGGGCGAAGGACCGGTTCATCCGCTCCAACCTCCGCCTCGTCGTGAGCGTCGCCCGCCGCTACCCCCTGCCCCCCGGCATGGAGCTGCTGGACCTCATCCAGGAGGGCAACCTGGGCCTCGAGCACGCTGTCGACAAGTTCGACTGGCGCAAGGGCTTCAAGTTCTCCACCTACGCGACGTTCTGGATCCGTCAGGCCATCGGCCGGGCGCTCGACCAGAAGGCCAGCCTCGTGCGCCTGCCCGGTGACCGTTCGGCCAGCCTGCGCGCGGCCCTGCGGGCCGTCTCGGGCAACGGCGACGAACTCGACGAGGAGCACGCACGCCTACACCGCCTCACCACCCCCACCTCGCTGGACCGCACCATCGGTGACGACGACAGTAACGAGTTGGTCGACCTGCTCCCCGATGCCACTCCCGGCCCCGAGCACGAGGTCATGGCGATGGCCGAGAACGAGATGGCCACCCAGTTGCTCGACGTCCTCGACACACGTGCCCGCTATGCCGTCGAGCAGCGTTTCGGCATCGGTGACGGTCGCAAGCGCAGCTACCGCGAGGTCGGCGAGGACCTGGGCGTCACAGCCGAGGCCGCGAGGCGACTCGTGAAGCGTGCGGTGAACACCGTGCGTGACCGGGCCACCGAGGTCATAGACGCCGCCTGAGTTCCCCGCGGGCCCGGTCTGCCTGGGCCCTGATCCCGATCCTCTCTGGGCGACCCACGTGGTTCGGGTAACTCACATGCCGGCCGGATCACGCCCCGCGTAGGCTCCCTGCCGTGGACACCAGCGCCGTCTCCCCCCCCTCGACCCCCGGATCCGGCCGGGACTGGTCGCCGCGCTCGTGGCGCGACTGCCCGGCGCTGCAGCAGCCGGAGTGGCCCGACCCCGTCGAGCACCAGCGCGTGCTCGACGAGTTGGGCACCATGCCCCCCCTGGTCTTCGCCGGCGAAGCACGCCAACTGACCGACCAGCTCGCTGCCGTCGCGCGCGGCGAGGCGTTCCTGCTCCAGGCCGGCGACTGCGCCGAGTCGTTCAACACCTCGGCCGACTCAATCCGGGACCGCCTCCGAGTCATCCTCCAGATGGCTGTCGTGCTCACCTACTACACGGGCGTACCGGTGGTGAAGGTCGGGCGCATCGCCGGCCAGTTCGCCAAGCCCAGGTCCAGCGAGACCGAGACGATCGACGGTGTCGAGCTCCCCTCGTTCCGCGGGCACATCATCAACGACATCGGCTTCAGCCGGGAGGACCGCACCCCCGACCCGCGGCGCCTCCTGACCGCGTACAACCGTGCTGCCGCCACCCTCAACCTGCTCCGCGCATTCACCAAGGGCGGTTTCGCAGCGCTGTCCAAGGTCCACCAGTGGAACCGTGAGTTCGTGGCGGCCAGCCCCGCCGGTCGGCGCTACGAGGACCTGGCGGACGAGATCGACAGGGCAGTCCAGTTCATGGAGGCCTGCGGGATCTCCAGCGACACCCTCTCCGAGCTCCGACAGGTCGACTTCTACACCAGCCACGAGGCCCTCCTGCTCGGCTATGAAGAGGCCCTCACCCGACAGGACTCCCTCACCGGCGACTGGTACGACTGCTCGGCCCACATGCTCTGGATCGGCGAGCGGACCCGCCAGGCGGACGGTGCCCACATCGAGTTCCTGCGAGGCGTGCAGAATCCGATCGGCTGCAAGATCGGGCCCACGGCGACAGCCGCCGACCTGCTCGCCATATGCCGTGCCCTGGATCCCGACGGGCGGGCGGGTCGCCTCACCTTCATCACGAGGATGGGCGCCGACCGGGTCATCGACCTCCTGCCGCCGTTGCTCTCGGCTGTCGGGGATGCAGGCCATCAGGTGGTCTGGGCGTGCGACCCGATGCACGCCAACACGTTCACCGCCGACAACGGACGCAAGACCCGGCACTTCGACGACGTGCTGGCCGAGGTGTCGGGGTTCTTCGCCGCCCACCGGTACGTCGGTACCACTCCGGGCGGGGTTCACCTGGAACTCACCGGCGACGACGTCACAGAGTGCCTGGGAGGCGGCGCTGAGTTGGCCGTCGACGACCTCGGTGACCGCTACGAGACCATGTGCGATCCCAGGTTGAACGGCAGCCAGAGCGTCGACCTGGCGTTCCGCCTGGCCGAGTTGTTCCGCGACGGGACGCGCTGACGCCTGCCGGTCGACCCGGATCAGACCAACTTCTCGACGAACGCCTCCAGTTGGCGGAGGCTGCGGACCTCGTACGTGTCGTCGCAGTAGGTGCTGTACTCCCCGACTATCGAATCTCCGGTGTCCCAGTAGGCCCGGGGTTCGGGGTTCAGCCAGTAGACCTTGCGGGCCTTGTGCTGGATCTCCTTCACGATCCAGGACTGTGATGCGTGGTAGTTGTTGCGTGCGTCACCGAGGATCATCACCGTCGTCTTGGGACCGACTCCCTTGCCGTACTTCTCCCAGAACACCCCCAGGGCGTGTCCGTAGTCGGAATGTCCGTCCACCCAGATCACATCTGCCTCGGTGTTGACCCGGTGCACGGCCTCGCCGATGTCCTCGATGCCCTCGAAGAACCCTGTGACCTCGTCCAACCCGTCGATGAACACGAACGACCGGACCTTCGAGAACTGGCCGCTGATGGCGTAGACGAGGTGCAGCGTGAAGCGGGCGAAGGCCGCCACAGACCCCGAGATGTCGGCCACCACCATGATCTCGGGCTTGGCGGGCCTCGGGAACTTGAACTTGGGCTCGGCGGGAACACCGCCGTAGTTGAGCGAGTGCCGCATGGTGCTGCGGAAGTCGAGTGCGCCCTTACGGCCGTGGCGCCGCTTCCGGGCCAGGCGCACGGCCAGTTTCCGGGTGAGCGGATATATCGCCTTGCGGAGGCTGGCCATCTCCTCGCGCGATGCGTGCATGAAGTCGACATCCTCGGGCAGCGGCCTGCGGAGCGTGCGGGCCATGGCCTCGACACCGCGGTCCGCCACCAACCACCGCCTGATCTCGCCTTCGATCTCCTGTTTCAGCCGCTCGATGCGGTCGCTGAACTCGTCGCGTTCCAGCCGCTCCTCCAGCGCTGTGAGACCTGCGGGGGCCTCCTCTCCGGCCGTAGCCATGAGGCGCTCCAGGATGTCGTCGAGGTCCAGGTTCCGCAGCGTCCTGTACAGGTAGTAGGTGCCGCCGACGGGGCGCCCCGGCTCCATGCCCGCATAGCGGATGACCGCCTGGCGGGCCAGCACCCGCATCATCGCCTGGTCCCCGTTCATGAGCGCGCGCATGAGCATCTCGGTCAACTGCTCGGGGGTGAGCCCCGACATGGAGCCGCCGCCTCCCCCCTGGGGAGCGCCCTCGCCCGGCTGTGCCGTCCCGTCACCGGAGTCGCCAGCGTCCGCCTCGGTTGGAATCACGTACTCGTCGCCCTGTATCGCGAAGTAGACCTCGAAGACCACCTCGAACGCCCGCCAGTGGGCGTGGTTCTTGACCAGGGTGGCGCCCAGGGCGTACTTGAACGCGTCGCGGTCTTCCAGGGGGATGTGGGTGACCGCCTCCATGGCGTCCAGGTTCTCTGTGAGGCTGACCGGCAGGCCGGCGTTCCTGAGTTCGCTTATGAACCCGGCCAGCAGGTCCAGGAGCGGCGTGTCCGGGTTCGGGTCCCCGGCGGGCCCGGAGGACTCCTCGGTGACGGTCATCGGCCGATACCCGGCGGGCGGCTCAGGTGCCGCCGGCTTCCAACTCGTCGGGTCGGTCGGCGAACTCCTTCACGGCCTTGTCGATGTCGGTCCTGTACTTGAGGAGGATGTTTATGGTCTCGGTCGCCGTCTGCCCGTCGACATTGCTTATGCCGAGCAGAACCAGTGTCCTTGCCCAGTCGATGGTCTCGGACACCGACGGGTGCTTCTTGAGGTCCAGTTGGCGTATCGAACGCACGATGCGGGCCACCTGGTCGGCGAGGTTGGCGTCGATGCCGGGCACCTTCGCCATCACGATCTGCCGCTCGCGTTCCAGGTCTGGGTAGTCGATGTAGAGGTAGAGGCACCGCCTCTTGAGGGCCTCGGAGAGCTCGCGTGTGGCGTTGGACGTCAGGAAGACCAACGGGATCTGTGTCGCCCTGATAGTGCCCAGTTCCGGGATCGACACCTGGAACTCGGAGAGGATCTCGAGCAGGAGGGCTTCGGTCTCCACCTCCAGCCGATCCACCTCGTCTATCAGCAGCACGACCGGATCCTCGGCGCGGATCGCCTCGAGCAGGGGTCGGGTGAGCAGGAACTCCTCGGAGAACAGGTCCTCCTCGATCTCGGACCAGTCGCTGTCGTCACCACCGGCCTGTATCCGGAGAAGCTGTTTCTTGTAGTTCCACTCGTAGAGGGCTTTGGACTCGTCCAGTCCCTCGTAGCACTGGAGGCGTATCAGCCGAGCGCCGGCCATCTCGGCGACGCTCTGGGCCAACTGGGTCTTCCCCGTGCCGGCAGGACCCTCGACGAGGATGGGCTTGTCCAGCCTGTCGGCCAGGTAAACGACGCCGGCGATGCCGTCGTCGGCCAGGTAGTTGGACTCGGCCAGCGCGGTGCGCACGCCGTCGACGTCCTCGAAGCGCACTTCCTGCCCGATCATGCCGCCGAGCGTACCGACAGGCCCTGTCGGCCTGCTACCGGGCCCGGCCGTCAGGGCCGGATCTGACCGGTCCCGCTGACAATGTACTTCTGGGTGGTGAGCTGCTCGAGCCCCATCGGGCCGCGGGCGTGGAGCTTCTGGGTGCTGATGCCGATCTCGGCGCCGAAGCCGAACTCCTCACCGTCCACGAAGCGGGTGGACGCGTTGACGAGGACGGCGGCTGCGTCTACCTCACGGGTGAAGCGGTCGGCCGCACCGGGGTCTCCGGTGATGATCACCTCGCTGTGGCCGGAACCCGTGGCGTTGATGTGGGCGATTGCCTCGCCCAGGTCGTCGACGACCCTCACCGAGATCTTCAGGTCGAGGTACTCGGTCGACCAGTCCTCGTCTACGGCTACGCCCATGGCCGGAACCGCCAGGCGGGCCCGTTCGTCGCCGACCATCTCCACGCCGTCCAGCGCGGCGGCGGCCATGGGCAGGAAGCGTTCTGCCACATCGGCATGCACCACGAGGCTCTCGGCGGCGTTGCAGACCGACGGCCGCTGGGTCTTGGCGTTCACGAGGATGTCGGCAGCCATGGCCAGGTCGGCACCGGCATCCACGTAGACGTGGCAGTTGCCGTCGCCGTCGATCACGTAGGGGACGGTGGCGTTCTCGAGGATCGAGTCGATGAGCGACCTTCCCCCCCTGGGGATGAGGCAGTCTACAAGGCCGCGTTGCTGCATGAACAGGACGGCTGCCTCCCTGCTGACGTCCTCGACCAGCACCAGGGCGTCTGCGGGCAGCCCGCTGTCGGTGAGGGCCGACCGGATCGACCCTGCTATCGCCCGGTTCGACGACAGCCCGCCCGAGGAGCCCCTCAGGAACGCCACGTTTCCCGACTTGAGGCACAGCCCGAAGGCGTCGCTCGTGACGTTCGGCCTGTTCTCGTAGATGATCGCCACCACGCCGAGCGGTACCCGCACCTTCCTGATCCTCAGGCCGTTCGGCCGAGTCCAGTCGTCTGTGACCCTGCCGACCGGATCGGGCAGGTCTGCCACCTGCCGGAGGCCTTCGGCCATTCCGGCGACCCGATCCCCGTCCAGGCGGAGGCGGTCGATCATGGTGTCGGTCACGCCCGAACCCTCGGCTCCGGCGACGTCCTCGGCGTTCGCCGCAAGGATCATGTCGGTGTCGTCGATCAACCGATCGGCCGCAGCCTTCAGGGCGGCGTTCTTGGCCTCGGTGTCCGCCACCGCCAGGACAGGAGCCACGGCCTTCGCCCGACGGGCCAGATCGGAGACGGAATCGGTCAACAGGTCGCCCATCTGGCAGAGGCTACCGACCACCCCCGGGCCGCGGACCACCCCACCCGGCGGTACGACTACCCTCGCTCCGATGGACAGGCCTGACCGGCACACCGGACCATGACCTCCGAGGGCGCCTCCGACCGCTCCCACAGCGACAGCCCGGGTCCCGACAGGGGCTCGTCTGCGGTTGCCGGCGGCATCCTGCTGTCCCGGCTGGCAGGGCTCGTCCGCGAGTCGCTCCTGCGGTCCGTCCTGGCCCTCGGACCCGCCGCCGACGCCTTTGCCGCCGCCCTGCGGATCCCCAATGTGCTCCAGAACCTGCTGGGCGAGGGCTCCCTCTCGGCATCCTTCATCCCGGTCTACAGCCGACTCCTGGGGGAGGGCCGCGAGCGGGAGGCAGGGCGGGTGGCCGGTGCCGTGGCCGGCCTCCTGGCCGCCCTGGCCGGCGCCCTGACGGTGGCGGGAATCCTCCTGGCCCGTCCGATCACCAGGCTCCTGACACCGGGATTCGGGGGGGCCCGTCTTGACCTGACCGTCGACCTGGTGCGGATAACCACGGCCGGGGTGGGGTTCCTCGTGCTCTCCGCCTGGTGTCTGGGCGTGCTCAACAGCCACCGCCGGTTCTTCCTCTCGTATGTCGCCCCGGTTCTCTGGAACGCCGTCCAGATCGCGGTGCTCGCCGCTGCCCTTGTCGGTGACTGGGATCCGGCCGATGCCGCCACCGCGCTGGCATGGGGCCTCGTGGCGGGCGGCATCCTCCAGTTCGCGGTGCAGGCCGTCGCGGTCCGGCGCCTGGCACCGGACATCCGGTTGTCCGTCGCCCTGCACCTGCCTCAGGTCGCCGAGATCCGCCGACGTTTCGGTCCGGCTGTGCTGGGTCGCGGTGTCGTGCAGTTGTCCGGATACCTGGACCTGGTCCTTGCGTCGCTGCTCGCGACCGGGGCCGTGGCGGGCCTCCTGTCGGCCCAGATGCTCTACGCCCTCCCCGTGGCCCTGTTCGCGATGAGCGTGGCGGCCGCCGAGCTTCCGGAGATGTCCCGGGCCACAGACGCCGGGGTGCTGGTCGACCGCTACACCGGCGCCCTGCGGCGGACCTCCTTCTTCGTGGTGTTCAGCGCCGTCGCCTATGTGGTGATCGGCGTGCTGATAGTCGGAGCACTGTTCCAGTGGGGCTCCTTCGACTCAGACGACACCCTCGCCGTCTCGCTCGTGCTCGGTGCCTACGCCCTCGGCCTTCCGGCGATCGGTGCGTCGCGGATCTGCCAGAACACGCTCTATGCGATAGGCGATACCCGGGGCCCTGCACGCATTGCCGGAATTCGTGTGGCCGTGGCAGCGGCCATCGGCCTGGCCCTCATGTTCCCACTCGACCGGGTCAGCGTGGTGGCGGGCTCGCTGTCCGGTGTCGACGACATCCTCGGCTACAACGGCACGGGCACCGGGGTTC
The DNA here is from genome assembly GCA_015658775.1 of Acidimicrobiia bacterium. Classification (GTDB taxonomy): domain Bacteria; phylum Actinomycetota; class Acidimicrobiia; order Acidimicrobiales; family MedAcidi-G1; genus UBA3125. The sequence goes on from DQOF01000109.1 coordinate 9,228, forward strand.
TGGACAGCGTGGCCACGGCGCCGCACCTGGGAGCGGTGGGGCTGGCGCTGGGTTCGGCCGTCGCCGCGTGGCTGGAGCTGCTGCTGCTGGGTCGCCTGGCCGGCAGGTCGGTGACGGGACTGCCGCGGCCCGCCAGCGTGCTGGTTCCCCTGGTGCCGGCGGCCGGTGCGGCTCTGGCCGTGGGCGCACTGCTGAGGCTGGCGACAGGCGACATCGCGCCGCAGTTGGCGGCACCGCTCGCCCTGCTGGTGGCCGGTGGCGCCTACACCGTCGTGGCCCGCCTGACCGGGGTCGCAGAGGCCGGGCTGGTGCTGGATCCGATCCTGCGGCGCCTACGGGGGTGACCCGCCCCCGGGTCGAGTCCGGGTAGGGGGAGAACACGCGGTCAGGGCAGTACGACCAGGTCGTCTGCGTGGATCACCTCGTGGGGCGTACCGTCCGGCAGGTCGGTGGTGCGCATCCCCATATGGTCCTGCAGCTGCGATGACCCGTGTCGCACCATGCCCTTGGCGAACACCGCTCCGGTCGGGTCGGTCACCTCGACCGCATCGCCCACGTCGAACGTGCCCTCGACGCCGACCACGCCTGCGGGCAGGAGCGACACCCGACGCTCCTCGAGTGCCCTTCGGGCTCCGGCGTCCACCTGCACCCGGCCCGATGAGCCGACGGCGAAGGCGATCCAGAGGCGACGGGCTCCGAGGCGCCCATCACGTGCCCTGACCACCGTGCCGACTCCCGGCGTGCCGGCACAGGCATCGGCGACAACGCCGACTCGCCGGGCATCGGCGATCACGGTGCGCACGCCGGACCAACTGGCGATCTTGGCCGCCGCCAACTTCGAAGCCATCCCCCCGCTGCCCCGGTCGGTCCCCGTGCCCCCGGCAAGGTGCTCTAACTCATGGTCGATCTCCACGATCTCCTCGATCAGGGAGGCACCTGCATCCAGCCGGGGATCGGCGGTGAACAGCCCTGGCGTGTCCGTGAGCAGCACCAGGAGGTCCGCCTCGACCAGGTGTGCCACGAGCGCGGCGATGCGGTCGTTGTCGCCGAACCGGATCTCGTCGTCGGCTATGGCGTCGTTCTCGTTGACAACGGGCACGACGCCGAGTTCCAGGAGCCGGTTGAGGGTGCCGCGGGCGTGGAGGTACTGGGCCCTCACGAAGAAGTCCAGCGGTGCCAGGAGCACCTGCCCGGCTATCAGGCCGTGTCGGGCGAGCTCGCGCTGATAGGTCCCGATGAGGTTGCCCTGACCCACCGCCGACACGGCCTGGAGGGTGACCGAGTCGCGTGGGCGGTTGTCACCTCCCATGCCGAGTGCCGGCAGGCCCGCCGCGATCGCGCCCGAGGTGACCACCACCACCCGGTGTCCGCCGGCACGAACCCCGGCAACCTCGCCGCACAACTTCGCCACGAGGGCGCTGTCGATCACACCCTCGGCATCCGTGATGGAGGATGTCCCGACCTTGACCACCATCGTGGTATGCAACGGTTCGCTCATCAGCCCTCTTCGTACTCGAACTCCAGCCGGCCGATACGAACGATTTCGCCGTCCCTGACACCCGCACGGGTCAACGCCCGGTCGACACCCATCTTCTTCAGCCGGTCCTGCAGGTAGTCGAGCGCATCGGGGTTGGTCAGGTCGTTCAGGTTCGCGACCCGCGCCACCCGTCGGTCGGTGATCTCCCATGCCCCGTCGTCGCCGCGCCCCACGTGTATGTCCACGGGCTCGGGCCTGTGGACCACCACCGCGGGCCGCCTCACGGCCATCTCCCGTGCCTCGACCACCAGGTCGCCGAGCCTGTGCACCAGTCGGTCCAGGCCCTCTCCCGTGATTGCCGACAGGCGGTCGCCGTCGTAGGCCATGTCAGGTTCCGCGACGTCGGCACGCGAGCCGACCACGACACGGGGCCTGTCCAGGAGTTCCGGGTTGTAGGCCTCCAGCTCCCTCTCCAGCACGGACAACTGCTCGTGCGGCGGACGCTCGGCCGTAGGTGCGAGGTCCAGCATCACCAGCAGCACCCGGGCCCGTTCCACGTGTCGCAGGAACCGGTAGCCGAGACCCCGGCCCTCGCTGGCTCCCTCGATCAGGCCTGGGATGTCGGCAACGACGAACTCCGGCCGACCGTCGGGTCGCACGACGCCCAGGTTCGGCTCCAGGGTCGTGAACGGGTAGTCGGCGATCCGCGGCTTTGCAGCCGAGATCCTGGATATGAGGGTGCTCTTCCCCACGTTGGGGAATCCGACCAGCGCAACGTCGGCAAGGAGGCGGAGCTCGAGGCTCAACCAACGCTCCTCGCCCTCCTCGCCCTGTTCGGCGAACCCCGGCGCCCTCCGCCTGTTGCTAAGGAACTTGGCGTTGCCACGTCCGCCCTGTCCTGCTTCGCCTCCCAGCCACCGGTCTCCATGGAGCAGCAGGTCGGCCAGGATCTCCCCGCTGTACAGGTCGCGGACCGTGGTCCCCTCCGGAACCTTCACGACCAGGTCCGCTCCGGAGCGCCCGTGTCGCTTGCCGCCGGAACCATGGGTGCCGCTGGAAGCCCGGCGGTGCGGGTGGTCGCGGAATGCCAGGAGCGATGCCACGTTGTGGTCGGCCTCCAGCCACACGTTGCCGCCGTCTCCGCCGTCTCCGCCGTCGGGGCCACCCTTGGGGACATGCGCCTCACGTCGGAATGACACCGTGCCGGCACCGCCGTCACCGCCCCGGACGTTCAGCCCGCACTCGTCCACGAACTGTGACATCCCCTGATCCTAGTTTGGTCGCCCGAGGACCCCTGTGGGAACCGTCCCTCCCTAGGGTGTGGGCATGGCGGAAGGCGATCACAAAACCGGAGTCCCGGACAGTGGGCGCGCCGAACTCTGGGCCTCTACCATGGCCGGAACACCGACCGGGCATACCGATACACCGGTCCGCACCGCACACGCCGACAGCACCGCCACCGTCCCCCACGGTTCCCTCCTGGATCGGACCGCCAGGGAGGAGGGCGAGGATGCGTCGCTCGCAGCCGGCGCCACCCGGGCGACCGGTGCCGGTGACCGTGGCGTCGAAGAGCCTCCCGACCCGCTGCGTACCTGTTTCGAACGGGACCGCGACCGCATCCTGCACGGCACGGCCTTCCGACGCCTCGCGGGCAAGACCCAGGTGTTCGTATTCCCCGAGGACCACCAGCGTACGCGACTCACCCATGCGCTCGAGGTCGCCCAGGTCGCCACGTCCATCGCCCGGGCCCTCCACCTGAACGTGCCCCTCACCGATGCCATCGCCCTGGGCCACGACTGCGGGCACGGTCCCGGCGGCCATGCCAGCGAGGACGCCCTCTCTCCGTACGTCGCCGGGGGCTACGACCACGCCGTGTGGGGTGCCGACGTGTCGCTGGCCCCCCTCAACCTCTGCGCCGAGACCCTCGACGGCATCCGCAACCACTCCTGGTCCAGGCCCGCGCCTGCGACGCCGGAGGGCGAGGTAGTCAGTTGGGCCGACCGCATCGCCTACGTCTGCCACGACTTCGAGGACGCCGTCCATGCGGGCGTCGTCCCATCCGACGACCTTCCTCCACTGGTCAGGGAGTACTGCGGTACCACCCGGCGTGAGCAGTTGGCGGCCCTCATCGACGGCCTGCTCACGGCCACGACCCGGACCGGCCGGATCTCGATGGAGGAAACCGCCGCGGAGGCGCTGGCAGCCTTCCGCTCGTTCGACTACGAGCGCATCTACCTGCGGCCGGCCTCGGTGGACCAGGCCCGGCGGGTCATCGACATGCTCCGTGGCCTGGTGGACCACCTCACCGCACACCCCGAACACCTACCCGGTGATGCCGACGTATCAGGCGCCGACTCGACCAGGATCTCGGCTGTCACATACGTGGGCGGCATGACCGACAGGTTCGCCTGCCGGACC
>DQOF01000172.1 GCA_015658775.1 Acidimicrobiia bacterium
GATACCCGACGCACTATCCGAGCCAGTTGGCCCTCGGCCTCGAGCGCGTCGATGAAACTCCGCAGGTCGGCGATCTCAGCCATTGCCGGATTCTATGCCACTGTCGTTCGGTTGGTGACCGGCGTCGGCTCAGCCGGGCCGGTGGATGCGGGTCTGCTGCTCGGAGGATGCAACGAGCACTCCGCGTCGGAAGACGCGGCGCGACATGGGAGCATCGGCGATCGCCGCCCGTACCGACGGCGCGTCGATGGCCACCAGATCGGCTACATCGCCGGGCTGGATGGACGACTCCGGAAGGCCCAGGGCCTCCCGGGCGTTCTCGCTAACCATCCGGTATGCATCCTCCGGTGCCTGGTGGCCCGCCATGACCAGGAGGGCCGCGGTCTCCAGCGGATCGCTGCGACCCACCAGGTTGAACGGATCCTGGACGTTGTCGGCTCCGGCGGCCACGAGCACGCCCGCCTCATGGAGTGCGGCGATGGCGGTCAGGCCCCGCGGTGTCGCGGATGGATGGTCACGGCCCTGGAGGAAGAGGTTCGTCTGGGGAAGGGGGAACACCCGGATACCGGCCTCTGCGACCAGAGCCGCCACCTCAGCCTGCACGTCGGGCTGCTGCATCCCGAGGGTTACGCAGTGGCCCGCCGAAACCGAATACCCGAATCCGGTGTCGATGACCTGACGAGCCAACTCACGGACGGTCAATACGGACGGATCCAGTATCTCGTCGACATGTAGGTCCACGCCTATGCCCGCCTCGGAGGCGACCTCGAGGGCATGTGAGATCAGGCCTGGCCCGTCGGGGTCAAGGTGGGGGCAGCCGCCCACCAGGTCGGCTCCGGCTTCGATGGCTGCTGCAAGGGCGGCCCTGTTGGCTCTCCCCTCCGGCCCTGTCATCGGGTTGCTTGTAAGGGCGACGATCTGAACGTCCATGAGGCCTTCCATGCGGAGGGCGGCCTCCTGGACGGCTCTCAGGCTTTCGGTTCCTGCACCAACGTTGACGTGTGTGCGAACGGCGGTGACCCCGTGGACCAGCAGCAGTTCCATTGCCCTTGCCGCACGTTCTGCCGTGTCCTCGTAACTGAACCTCCCGGCCGCTGCGGCTGAGACCCATGCATCGATGGCGCCGCGGAGGTCGCCGGTCCTGTTGGGCACCGACTCTGCCGTGAGTGCCTTGTCGAGGTGGGCGTGCGGCTCCGCCATGGCGGGCAGGACCAGCCAGCCACCGAGCTCCTCGCCAGGAAGGTTCCCGTCGATCGGCCTTCCGGCCTTCCGGACTTCGTGGACCAACCCATCGACCGTGTGGATGTCCACCCGCCGTCCGTCGGCCAACGTGGCGTCATGCAGGACGAACTCCATTGCGCTCACCACACTCCGTGTACAGGGCCGGTGGCCGCAGGCTGTTCGCGCCGACGGCCGTTCCGATACTACCGAGGGGCCTCGATCCAGGAGTGTCTGGTGGGGAGGGCGGCGGAGAGCCATGGTAGGAATGGATTCATGGTTGGCGTTCCCCCTGGCAGGATTTCGGCACGTGGCTGACGCCATGAGGAGGGTGATCATAGGCCTGACCGGTGCCAGTGGGGTCGCCTATGGCATCCGTGCCCTGGAGATGCTGGCCGGGCTGGCCGACGTCGAGTCACACCTCATCCTCACCTCGGCGGGCAAGTTGACGATCGGCATGGAGACTGATCGATCGGTTGCAGAGGTGGAGGGTCTGGCCGACATCGTCCACCCTGTCAGGGACATCTCTGCTGGACCTGCCAGTGGGTCATTCCGGTCGGCGGGAATGCTGGTGGCGCCCTGTTCGATCCGGGCACTGTCGGCGATCGCCAACTCCCATAGCGCAGACCTCCTTGTTCGGGCTGCGGACGTGACCCTGAAGGAGCGGCGTCCCCTGGTCCTGATGGTCCGTGAGGCACCACTGCACCTCGGGCATCTCAGCCTCATGTCCCGGGTGACGGAAATGGGCGGGATCATCTTCCCGCCGATGCCGGCTTTTTACACGCAGCCAGCGTGCCTCGACGACGTCGTCTCCCACACCGCTGCCAGGGCACTCGAGTTGCTGGGTGTCGAGTTGAGTGGAATGTTTCGGTGGGAGGGGCCGGATCGTCCTGTTTCAGGTGGCTGACCGGCCGTTCCGGTGGCGTGGCCGGTGGGGTTTGGGGGGCGAGTTGAGGTTATGGTGAGTCCATGTCCGGACGTCTGGCAGACCTTTCGGGGCCGGAGGTTGCGTCGGCCATTGGCGCCGATTCGGTTGTATTGCTGCCCGTAGGGGCCATCGAGCAGCACGGACCGCACCTGCCGATGTCGGTCGACGCCGTCATCGCCGACGAGGTCGCCTCGGCCCTCCTCGAGACGGTGGGCGACGACATCGACCTGTGGCTGTTGCCGACGCTGACGGTTTCGAAGTCCAACGAGCATGCCTGGTCGCCGGGGACGCTCTGGCTGAGCGCCGGGACCATGTTGCGGGTGCTCGACGACCTGGCGTCCTGTGTGGCCACCACGTCGGCCCGGAGGCTGGTGTTGCTTAACGCCCATGGAGGCAATTCGTCTCTACTGTCCGTCGCCTGTCGTGACATCAGGGTGAAGCACGGCCTGTTGACCTTCCTCGTCCATCCGTGGACGCCACCCGCCTCGGGTGGTCCAAGTACCGAAGAGGAGTTAGGTATGGGTATCCACGGCAGCCGCAACGAAACGTCGGTCTTCGCCCACTTACGACCTGGCGAGGTCGACATGAGCCGTGCGGTACGCCGGGTACCCGAGTGGCTGGCCGAGAACCGATGGGTGCGCTTCGGTGGGCCGGTGCAGTTCGGCTGGACCAGCCGGGATTTTGGACCGGATGGCCATATCGGCGATCCGACAGGTGCAGATCCGGAACTGGGTAAGAAGTTGTTCGAAGACTCTGTGGTCGCTCTGGCCGACCAGTTGAGGGAGATCAGCCGGTTCGATTTTCCGCATGATCTGACGTAAGCGTCTCGCGGATCCGTGGGGCATGATGGCGCCGTGCAGATCACCGCCGAGTTCACCGTCGAGCCGTTCGTCGAGGGGGCGCCCGGCCCCCATGTCCTGGCCGCCATCCAGGTCGCCGAGTCGGCCGGCCTGGCCGTTGACGTGGGGCCGTTCGGAACCACCGTGGTGGGCGAGTCGGGGTTGGTGTTGCGTACGGTCGACGGCCTAGTCCGTGCAGCGATCGACAGCGGCGCCACCAGGGTTTCCCTCCAGTTGACCGTCGGCTGACCTGCCGGTGGCAATCCGCCCGGATATCTGACAGAGTGTCGAACGCTTTGGCGCGGGCCGACGGGGATCGACAGAGCGGTTCTGACCGCGCCAGACGGAAGGGGATACAGATGCATCGACGACTCCTCGGCCTGCTGGCCGTGGTCCTGAGCCTCGGAATGGTCGCAGCGGCCTGTGGTTCCGACGCTACCGCCGAGACCAAGGCCGCGTTCATCTACGTCGGGCCCGTGGGCGACGCAGGCTGGACCTATGCCCACGACCAGGGCAGGCAGGCCGCAGCAGCCGAGACGGGCATCGAGACGGCGTATGTGGAGACCGTGCCCGAGGGCACCGCCGACTTCGGCAACTACGTGCGCGAGTTCATCGACCAGGGATTCACCGTCATCATCGGCACCTCGTTCGGCTACATGGACGACATGCTGGCCCTCGCAGACGAGTACCCGGACGTCGTGTTCGAGCACGTCTCAGGCTTCAAGCAGAACGACACCAACTTCGGCAACACGTTCGGCCGCATGTACGAGCCCCGCTACCTGACAGGCATGGTCGCCGGTTCGGCCACATCCTCGAACCTGCTGGGATATGTGGCCGCCTTCCCGATCCCCGAGGTCATCCGGGGCATCAACGCCTTCACCCTCGGCGTCCGCGAGGTGAACCCCGACGCACAGGTCGAGGTGATCTGGACCAGCACATGGTTCGATCCGGCGGTCGAGGGCGACTCGGCCCAGGCCCTGCTCGACAAGGGGGCAGACGTGATCGCCATGCACCAGGACTCCACCGCCGCAGGCGAGAAGGCAGAGGCCGCCGGTGCCCGCTGGGTCTCCTACAACTCCGACATGAGCGCCTTCGCACCCAACGCCTACCTGACCGCACCAGTCTGGAACTGGGGCCCGCGCTACGCCGAGATAATCGAGGCGGCCAAGGCGGGCACCTACGTGCCGGGCGCCTACTGGGGTTCCATGGCCGACGGCGTGGTCGACATAGCCGACATCGCCGCCGACGTGGACGCCGGGGTGAAGGCTGCTGTCGCCGACAAGAAGGCGGCGATAATCGCCGGCGACTTCCACGTCTTCAGCGGCCCGATCAACGACCAGGACGGCAACCTGGTCGTCGGTGCGGGCGAGACCATGGACGACGGCTCGATGCTCGGCATGGACTTCTTCGTGGAGGGAGTGATCGGCTCCACCGGCTGAGCCGGTTGAAACCGACGAGATGATCGGCGGCGCCGCGGGGCACTCCCGTAGGCGCCGCCGGTGCGTCCGGGGTCGGATCGACGGTTTGAGGGCATGCATACAGTCATGACCGGGGCGGGAGTGCTGACAACCGGACCGGCTGTCGAACTGCTCGGAATCTGGAAGCGCTTCCCGGGCGTCGTCGCAAACGCGGGCGCACACCTACGGGTCGAACGCGGCAGCATCCACGCAGTGCTCGGCGAGAACGGCGCCGGCAAGTCGACCCTCATGAACGTCCTGGCCGGCGTCTACCGTCCCGATGAGGGCGAGGTCTGGGTGGAGGGGGCCGCCCACCGGTTCAGGACGCCGGCAGACGCCCTGGCGGCCGGCATCGGAATGGTCCACCAGGAGTTCAGGCTGGTGCCGTCGTTCACCGTCGCCGAGAACGTGGTCCTGGGTGCCGCCGGCCGACTGCTCCGTCGACAGGCGATCGAGGACGAGGTGGCCGCCCTGGCCGACCGGTTCGGGCTGGCCACCCAGCCGGATCGACCTGTCTGGCAGCTCTCCATGGGTGAGCGCCAGCGGGTCGAGATCCTGAAGGCACTCTGGCGTGATGCCCGCATCCTGATCCTGGACGAGCCGACGGCGGTCCTCACCCCAGCCGAGGCGGACGAACTGGGCGCAGTCCTGCGACGCATGGCCGACGCCGGCCGATCCGTCATCTTCATCAGCCACAAGCTCCACGAGGTGACCGGGTTCTGCGACGAGGCCACCGTGCTGCGCCGCGGTGAAACGGTCGCGGCGTCCCTTCCGGTCGCCGAGACGGGCGCTGCAGAACTCGCATCGCTCATGGTGGGGGCCTCGCCGGTGACCACCGGGCGTCCACCACCCCATCCGCCCGGCGAGCCGCTCCTCGAGGTGACGGGACTATCGGCCGTCGGCGACCGCGGCCTGACCGCCGTGGATGCCGTGGACCTGACGGTCCGGGCCGGCGAGATCGTCGGCATCGCCGGTGTCGCCGGCAACGGCCAGAGAGAGCTGTGCCAGGTGATCACGGGGCTGCGCCCCTCCACGGGCGGAAGGGTGAGCCTCGCCGGAGTCGACCTGACACGGGCGTCGCCACGAACGCGTTTCCGGGCCGGCCTCGGCTACATACCCGAGGACCGGCTCGGCGTCGGCCTGGCGCCCCGGCTGTCGGTGGTCGACAACGCGATGCTGCGCACCTACGCGGAACACAGGAGGGGGCCGCTGCTGGTGGCGGATCGTGCCGCTGCCCACTGCGCCGAACTGGTCGAGCGGTTCAGCGTGCGTACCGGGTCGCTGGACGACCCGATCGCGGGACTCTCCGGCGGCAACCTGCAACGCCTCCTGGTCGGACGCGAGTTGAGCGAGCATCCGCGGGTCGTGGTTGCCGCACAGCCCACCAGGGGCCTGGACGTGCAGGGTGTGAAGTTCATCCAGGATCTCCTGATCGCCGAACGTGGGGCCGGTGTGGCCGTGCTGCTCATATCGGAGGACCTGGACGAACTGCTCACGCTCGCAGACCGCCTGCTGGTGATGCACGACGGGCGGATCGTCGGCGAGTTCGATCCCAACACCGCCGCGCGCCGGGAGATAGGCGAGGCGATGGTCGGCCATGTCCGGGCATCCGGCGATGGCCCGTCCCGACCCGATCCTGCCGGGGAGGGCCCGTGATCCGACCGGTCCTGGTGCGACGCGAGGCGCCGCTGAGGGGCGGACAGCCGCTGTCGTTCGCGATCGGACTCGTTGTGGCGCTCACGATCGGCATCGTCCTGCTGATGGGAGCCGGACACGACCCGCTCGTCGTCTACGAGAGGATGTTCGTGGCCGCGCTGGGAGACCCCGACTCGTGGGCGGTCACGCTGAACCGTGCGGTGCCCCTCGGCCTGGCCGGCCTGGCGGTGGCGATCGCCGGATCGATGGGGCTCTGGAACATCGGAGCCGAGGGCCAGATCCTCGTCGGAGCGGTATTCGCGGCAGGGGTGGCCCGGGTCGGTGAGGGGTGGTCCGGCCCTGTGCTCCTGATGGCCATGCTGGCGGGTGGGGCCGTCGGCGGTGGCCTGTGGGCCCTGGGCCCGGCGGTGGCCCGGGCGAAGATCGGGGTCAACGAGATCCTCACGACCCTCATGCTGAACGAGGTTGCGCTGCGCCTCATCCAGTGGCTGATCCACGGGCCGTGGAAGGACCCGGACTCGTACAATTTCCCGCTGGCGCCCATGCTGCCCGAGCAGGGACACCTGCCGACGCTGTTCGGGCGCGCCCACATCGGGGTGGTTGTGGCCGTGGCGGTGATCGCCCTGTTCGCCGTCGCGGTCAACAGGACGGCATGGGGGTTCGAGCTCCGGGTGGCCGGATCCTCGGGTGCCACGGCCCGGTACGCGGGAATCTCCCTCGAGAGGAAGATCCTGACCGTCCTGATGCTCTCGGGTGCTGTCGCCGGCCTCGCCGGGGGGATCGAGTTGGCGGGTACGGCCGACCGGCTGACCGAGGGCATATCCAACGGCTTCGGGTTCGCCGGCATCATCGTCGCCGCCCTCGCGCTCATGCGGCCCTCGGGGGTCGCCGCCGTGGCACTGCTCTTCGGCGCTGTCCAGATCGGGGGCCAGAGCATCCAGACGCTTGGGGTGTCGTCGTCGGTGTCCACGATCCTCCAGGCCCTGATCCTCTTCGGTGCCATCGGTGCCGGAGTGCTCAGCCGATACCAGGTCAGGTTGCTGCCAGGTGATCCGGAGCCGACCGACCGGCAGGCGGAGGCATGAGCGAGGCGTCCCTGATCGGCCTGCTCGCTGCGACGGTGTCGTTCGGCGCGCTCCTCTACCTGGCCGCGTTGGGTGAGATGGTCTCGGAGAAGGCGGGCATCCTGAACCTCGGCGTCGAGGGGATGATGGCCATGGGTGCGGTCAGTGGCTTCATGGCAGCACTGGAGTTCGGGAATCCGTGGCTGGCTCTGCTCATCGCGGTACTGACAGGTGCCGCCGTGGCACTGGTACACGGATGGTTCACGGTGGTGCTGGGCGCAGAGCAGGTGGTGTCGGGACTGTCGCTCACGATCCTGGGAATCGGCATGGCCGCGTACCTCGGCAAGAACGCCGTCGGCCGACCGCCGGGAGCGGTGCTGGCGCCGGTCGACTGGCCGGTCCTGAGCGACATCCGGTGGTTGGGCCCCGTGCTGTTCAGGCAGTCTCCGATCGTCTACATGGCGGTCGCCGTCGGTGTGGTGGCCTGGCTCGTGCTTAGCCGCACACGGATAGGCCTGGCACTGAGGGCGGCAGGCGAGTCCGCATCCACCGCCGACGCCGCCGGGCACTCGGTGGTGGGTCTGCGGCTGGGCGCAGTGGCCGTCGGCGGCGGTCTGGCTGGGGCTTCGGGCGCCTACCTCACCCTCTCGATCACGCCCCAGTGGGCCGAGGGCATCACCGCCGGCAGGGGCTGGATCGCCGTGGCGCTGGTCATCTTCGGGGCGTGGCGCCCGGGGCGGGTGGCGCTCGGGGCGCTCCTGTTCGGTGGCACCCTGGCGCTCAAGACCCGCCTGCAGACATTCGGCGTGGACTTCTCGCCGATCCTCCTGTCGATGCTGCCCTACCTGCTCACGATCGGGGTGCTGGTGGCGATCTCGATCAGGTCGCGGAACCGCCCGTCACCGGCGCCCGCGGCGCTCGGTATCGCCTACCGCCGCGAGGAGCGCTGAGCCCCTCCCGGCTCGAAGGGCAGGGTTCAGTGTCGGCGCTCTGCGCCGGTCAGGAGAACTACCACCGTCTCGTCCGGCCCTATCAGTCCGTCCCGCCTCGCCGCCAGCAGTCCGGCCACGCCTGCTGTTCCCGTCGGGTCGGCATCGACCTGCGTGTGGGCATGGACCAGCCGGTGCGCCTCGGCGATCTCGGCTTCGGTGGCCACGATCGGCCCGCTGCGGTCGTCGAGCATCGCCCACACGATGGGCTGCCAGTCGTAGACGACATCGTCCAGGATGCCCGTGGCCAGGGAGGCCGGCTCCTCCCACGGCCACATGTAGCGGCCCGGCTCGCCGTCCACGACGGCATCCAGCGGGTCGTCCGACCGGCTCGCCATGTCGAACGCCCGGGCCAGTGGGGCACAGCCCTCGACCTGCACGGCGTGCAGCGCCGGTCGCACGTCGAGCACACCGAGGTCGACGGCATCGGTCAACGCCTGGACGGTCGAGCTGGCAAGGGCACCACCGCCGACCTGGATGAGAAGGTGGTCGGCGGCGGCCCCCCGGTCGGCCAGGTCGGATGCGAGCTCGAACCCGAGGGTCCGTCCGCCGTCGATCGTCATCAGGTTCTCGGTGCCCTGGCATCCGAACGGGATGGCGCCGTCGGTGACCAGTTCCCGGAATCGCAGCACGCACGGGTCGCCCGTCCCGCCCTTGCGGCGCTCGCAGACCCGCACGTCGGCCCCCAGGTCTGCCAGCCTGTCCAGGATTCCCGGGTCTGCCCAGGTCGGCACGTGTACCGCCAGGGGGCGGCCGGTGGCCCTGGCGACCACGGCCGCACCGAGGGCGGCATTCCCACACGAGGCGATGGCGAGCGGCGTGTCGGTGGGAACCCCGTCCACGGCCAGGTGGAGGGCCAGCCCGAAGAGGTGGCGGGCCTTGTGGCTGCCCGACACGTTGCCGGTCTCGTCCTTGCCGAACAGGCCGCCGGTGTGGCCCATGGCGGTGCCCAGGTCGCCGAGGTGCAGTAGGGGGGTGTGGCGGAACCCGCCGCCGTCCACCGAGGCCACGGAGTCGTCCAGACGATGGACGAGGTCGACGAAGCCTCTGTCGTCCATCCCTGTTTCGATCGCGTGGCGGTGGGACCAGAGAAGGTGGCGGAATCGGACGAACGGGTTGGGGTCGGTCTCGTCGCCGGAGGGCCAGCGGGCTTCTGCCGGCCTGCCCAGCCAACCCACGGGCTTCGCCGGGGAGCTCACCCGGTGTGCAGTACCCCGGTCCGGGCGTTGAACTCATCGATCATGGCGTCCCACACGGGTGCCAGGCCGTGCAGGTCCTGCCAGAAGTCCTGGTCGCGGCGGGCCTCGAAGTCGTCCAGGTCCACCCCCTGCTGCTCGACCCAGGTGAAGTAGCCCAGGTTGAAGATGCGGTTCCGGCCGATCTCGTCGAGCACCTCGACGTGCGACCCGTCGGCGCCTGCCAGGTGTTCGTCGACGGCGGCGGCCGCCTCGTCGGCGCCGAACCCCGCCGCGTAGCGGCCGGCCTGCATGGCCTCACGTTCGCTGCCGTACATCTCCGCGCCATCGGTGGCTACGGTGACGATGGCGTCGTCGGGGCCCAGGCCCAGGACCTTGGCCGTCTTGATCGCCGCCAGGACGTTGCAGATGCTGGAGAGGCCGAAGTGTCCGAGTTGGTCGACGACCGTCCTGTCCACGCCGTGCCTGTCGGCAAGGAACCCACGGCCGGCGTCGGTGTTGAAGACGACACCGAGCTCGTCGCAGGCCCGGTCGCTGACGGCGACCACCACGTCGGTGTTGGTGACGTTGTGGATGAACGGTATGTGCTTGTCGCCTATGCCCTGGATGTTGTGCTCGCCGAAGCCGTTGTAGAGCATCGTCGGGCACTCGAGGGCCTCGACGGCCACGATCCGTGCACCGTGGTCGGACTTGAGGCGTTCGCCGGCGGCGAGGGTGCCCGCCGACCCTGATGCGGCCACGAACGCGGCCAGTCGCAGGCCCGGCTGCCCGCTCTTGTAGTGGAGGTAGAGGTGCTCGAGGGCCCGTCCTGTCACCTCGTGGTGGCCGACGTGGTTGGCGAATTCGGTGAACTGGTTGAGGATGAAGTTTCCCGGGTCCCTGCCGAGTTCGTCGCAGGCGTCGTAGATCTCCTTGACGTTGCTCTCCGAGCCGGTGGTGCGGATCACGTCGTCGGGGTCGGCTATCCACCGGTCCAGCCACTCGAACCGCTCCCTGCTCATGTTCTCAGGCAGGACGGCGACGCCTCGGGAGCCCATGAGGCGCGAGATGGCGACGCCTCCGCGCGCGTAGTTGCCGGTGGACGGCCAGATCGCACGGTGCTGGGTGGGGTCGAACTGGCCTGTGACAACCCGGGGGACCAGGCAGGCATAGGCGGCGAGCACCTTGTGGGCACCGATCATCGGGAACCGGTTGCCGAACGCCACGATGATAGGAGCCTCGACCCCGGTCAGTTCTGCGGGCAGGACCACGTGTTCGGTCAGGTCCACCATGCCGCCGTGGAGGTCGTTGTACCAGTGGACGCGGAAGAGGTTCAGCGGGTCGGCGGCGTCGCGGTCGATCCCGGCCAGCGAGGACCGGATGTCGGCCGGGATCAGGGAGGGGTCGGCCAGTTGGGCGAAGGTGGGCAGGACTATTCCCTGCGTGCGGAAGCGCTCGACGCTGCGCTCGTAGCGCCCGGTGTCGACGACCTCGGTGAACAGCCCGAACCGGTTCCTGTCGAAGGCCCTGCCCGGATCGGGCGCACCGGAGGCGCCCGCTTCGATACCGCTGGCTCCGTCCATGGGCCGCAGGCTATCCCCCGACGACCGGGCAGATTGACAAAATGTGTAATCGAGAATGTGTAATCGAGAACGTGTAATACGAGGTCCTGTCCCGTGTCGGGTGACCGGCGGGCATGCCGCGGAATTCGGGTCGGTAGGTGCGGAACTCAGGGGTCATGTTTCGTCGGATCCTCCAGATCGTGTCAACGGTCGGCCTGGTCGTCGCTGCCGGTGTGCTGGTGGCGCGCGCCGCCGAGCCCGCCGTCCGGCCCGTGCTGTACCCGCCGCCGCCCACGACCGTGGCTCCGCCCACCACCGTGACCCTCCCGCCGACCACCACGACGACGTCCACGACGATCGCTCCCGTGGCAGCGGTGGACGAGTTCGGGGACCCGGTTCCCACGACCGTTCCCGGCTCGGCGACCACGACGACCCAGTCGACCACCACCACGGCCGTGCCGATCGACGAGGAGGCCGTGCTGTCCGCCACCTACGCCTGGGGTAGGAGCGCCACTGCCGAGATGTTGCAGACGCTGCTGGGCGTCACGGCCGACGGCTGGTACGGTCCGGCCACCCGTGCGGCCCACCTCGCAGAACTCCAGGCCCGGGGCATGGGCGCCGGTGGGGTTCCCCCGGTTCCGACCACCACCACCTCCACGGTGCCTCCGACGACGGCGCCCCCCGATACGACTACCACGGCCATTCCTGCAGTGAGCATCCCGTCGACGTTCGGCGGGCTGGGGGCGGAACTCGTGGCGCAACTGCTGGGCCAGCCGTGCATCGCCGACGGTGACCTGAGCGACTGTCCGCCGGAGGTAGGAGCCCTCATCAGCGGCCTGGTCGGCTGACCTGTGGTCAGGCTGGGCGGGAGGGACGTACCTACGGATTGAGTATCGAACACATGTTCGATACGGTGCATGCCCATGGACAGCCTGGGCATGGACGGGACATCCGTCCCCTATGCCGAGTTGCACTGCCACTCGCACTTCAGCTTCCTGGACGGGGCATCCGACCCCGCCGAGCTGGTGGCCGAGGCCGTCAGGCTGGGGCTCACCGCCCTGGCCATCACCGACCACGACGGCTTCTACGGGGTGGTGCGGTTCGCCGCAGCGGCCCGTGAGCACGACCTCCCCACGGTGTTCGGCAGCGAGCTGTCGCTGGATGCCCCGTCCGCCCGGACCGGGCACCCCGACCCACCCGGCACCCACCTGGTGGTGCTCGCCGAGGGCCCTGCCGGGTACGCCCGGCTCGGCACCGCCATAGCCGAGGCGCAGCTTGCGGGGAGCAAGGGCCATCCCCGGCTCTCCCTCGACGGCCTGACGGACCTGTTCGAGGCGGGCGCCGGGGGAGCAGGCCACGCCCCCTGGGTGGTGTTGACCGGTTGTCGCAAGGGGGCGGTACCCACCGCCCTGCTGGCCGACGGCCCGACGGCCGCCCGCCGCGCCCTCGACGACCTGGTGGCCCGGTTCGGCCGCGACCGGGTGGTGGTCGAGCTCTGGGACCACGGCCTCCCCCTCGACGCCGAGCGGAACGAGACCCTCGCCCTTCTGGCCGTGTCGGCCGGTGTCACCGTCGTGGCCACCAACAACGTCCACCACCACCGGCCGTCCCGTCGCCGCCTGGCCACCGTCATGGCGGCGATCCGGTCACGCCGCTCCCTCGACGAGCTGGACGGCTGGTTGCCCGCTGCCGGAGGCGCCCACCTCCGCTCGGGTGTCGAGCAGGCCCGCCGGTTCGCCCGCTTCCCCGGGGTGGTCGAGGCGGCCGCCGACCTGGGTCGGCGCTGCGCCTTCGACCTGGACCTGATCGCCCCCGACCTGCCGCCCTATCCGTGCCCCGACGGGCTGGACGAGATGGCGTACCTGGGTCGTCTGGCCGAGGAGGGGGCCACCGACCGGTACGGGCCCCGGGGGGCCGAGCGGGTGGCCGGGGCGTGGGCCCGGATCGACCACGAGTTGGCGGTCATCGGGCAACTCGGATTCCACGGCTACTTCCTCGTGGTCTGGGACCTGGTCGAGTTCTGTCGGCGATCCGGAATCCTCTGCCAGGGTCGGGGGTCGGCGGCCAACTCCGCCGTCTGCTACGCCCTCGGCATAACCAACGCCGACGCCGTGGGCCTGGGCCTGCTGTTCGAACGGTTCCTCTCCCCGGAGCGGGACGGTCCGCCCGACATCGACATCGACATCGAGAGCGGGCGCCGCGAAGAGGTCATCCAGTACGTCTACGGGCGCTACGGGCGCCGCCACACCGCCCAGGTGGCCAACGTCATCACCTACCGGGCCCGCTCGGCGGTGCGTGACGTGGCCAGGGCCCTCGGGTACGCCCCCGGCCAGCAGGACGCCTTCGCCAGGGGGCTGGAGCGCAGGTCGCGGGTCGGCCCGCCCGGTGGGGAGAAGGGCGGGGGCATCCCGGCAGAGGTCGCCGACCTGGCCGACGAGCTGTGCGATGCCCCCCGGCACCTCGGCATCCACTCTGGGGGCATGGTCATCTGCGACCGCCCGTTGGCCGAGGTGTGCCCCGTCGAGTGGGCACGCATGGCCGATCGCAGCGTCCTGCAGTGGGACAAGGAGGACTGCGCAGCGGTGGGCCTGGTCAAGTTCGACCTGCTGGGGCTCGGCATGTTGAGCGCCCTCCACGGTTCCATCGACCTCATCGCCGCCCACGAGGGTGTCGAGGTGGACCTGGCCCACCTGCCCCAGGAGGAGGCCGTCTACGACATGATCTGCGCCGCCGACACCATCGGGGTGTTCCAGATCGAGAGCAGGGCCCAGATGGCCACCCTGCCCAGGTTGCGGCCCCGCTGCTTCTACGACCTGGTGGTCGAGATAGCCCTGATCCGGCCCGGGCCCATCCAGGGAGGGTCGGTGCACCCATACATACGGCGCCGCAACGGCCGCGAGCCGGTCACCTACCTGCATCCACTGTGTGAGAACGCCCTGGCCAGGACCCTCGGGGTGCCGCTGTTCCAGGAGCAGTTGATGCAGTTGGCCATCGACGTGGCCGGGTTCACCGCCGTCGAGGCCGACCGCCTGCGCCAGGCCATGGGGTCCAAGCGCAGCCGGGAGCGTATGGCCGCCCTGCACGAGCGCTTCCGGGTCGGGGCCGCCGGCCGGGGCGTACCGCCCGACACCATCGAGCTCATCTGGGAGAAGCTGGCCGCCTTCTCCGACTACGGCTTCCCCGAGAGCCACTCGGTGTCCTTCGCCCACCTGGTGTACGCCAGTTGCTGGATCAAGCACCATCACCCGGCGGCGTTCTGCGCCGCCCTGCTGAACGCCCAGCCCATGGGGTTCTACGCCCCCCACACCCTGGTCCAGGACGCCCGCCGCCACGGGGTGGAGGTGCGCACCCCCGACCTGAACCTGTCGGGGGCCGACGCCTCCATGGAGGATGCCACCCCGGGGGAGCAGGGCCCGGCGGTCCGGCTGGGCATCGGCTCGGTGCGGGGTGTGGGGGCCGACCTGGCCGGGGCCATCGCCGCCGGTCGCCCCTACCGGTCCGTCGAGGACCTGCAGCGCCGGATAGGGCCGGGCCGGGCCGTCCTGGAGGCGCTCGCCACCACGGGGGCGTTCGGGTGCTTCGACCTGGACCGCCGGTCGGCCCTCTGGTCGGCCGGGGCGCTCGCCGGGTCGGGCGCCGATCGGCTGCCCGGAGTGGTCACAGGGGTGGATGCCCCACCGCTGCCGGCCATGTCGGCCCCCGAGGTGGCACGGGCCGACCTGTGGGCCACCGGGGTGTCGCCCGACGGGCACCCCACCCGGTTCGTGCGGGAGCGCCTGGCAGCAGAGGGGGTGCTGACGGCGGCGGACCTGCGCTCGGTGACTGACGGCGAGCGGGTGCGGGTGGCCGGCGTGGTGACCCATCGCCAGCGGCCGCCCACGGCGGGCGGGGTCACCTTCGTGAACCTGGAGGACGAGACCGGCCTGGTCAACGTGATCGTGTCGAAGGGATGCTGGGCCCGTCATCGCGAGGTCGTCGTCGGGGCCGTGGCCCTCGTGGTCAGGGGCAGGGCCGAGGTAGCCGACGGGGTGGTCAACATCGTGGCCGAGCGTCTCTATCCGCTCAGCCTGGCACCACCCTCCAGGGCGAGGGACTTCCGCTGAGCGTCGGCCGGATCCGGTCCACGGATCCGGAGTCGTCCGAAAAGCGCCACCTGCCACCCGATGGTCCACCACACTGGGGTGATGCGCACAGCGCGACGTGCCCCTCTCGCCGCTCCCTCGGCCGATACCCGCCAACGGTTCGTCGCGCTCCTGATCGGGGTTCTGGCGGCATCGGTCGGCGGCCTGGTGCTGGCCTCGGCCGGGGACACCCTGAGAGAACTGCCCGGACTGCTGCTGCTCGTCCCCGGGGCGATCGCCCTGCGGGGAAACGTCTTCGGTGCCATGGGGAGCCGCCTCGGGACGGCGGTCCATGCCGGCACCTTCCGCCTGGGCCTGCGGCCCGAGGGCGTGGTCGGGCAGAACCTCATGGCTGCGACCGTGCTCACCCTGCTGCTCAGCGTTGTGCTGGCCGTGCTGGCCAGGGGGACGGCCATCGTGTTCGGCATCAGCCCCACGATGACGCTCGCCGACTTCGTCGTCATCTCCGCATGCGGCGGCCTGTTGGCCTCGGTGGGGGTGGGCCTGGCCACCCTCGGCCTGGCCGCAGGCTCGGTCCGCTTCGGGTGGGACCTGGACAACGTGATGGCGCCGCTGGTGGGCACCCTCGGCGACCTGGCGACGGTGCCGGCCCTCGTGGTGGCTGCCCGGCTGGCCGGCGCAGGTGACCTCACCGGGGTGCTGGCCTGGCTGCTCGCGGCGGCGGTGGCGGTGTCCCTGGTAGCGGCGTTGCGCACCCGACGTGACCGGTTGCGCGAGATCGTGCGCCAGTCGGTGCCCGTGTTGGTGGTGTCCGCGCTGCTGGACCTGGTCGCAGGCGTGACCGTCGAGAAGCGACTCGACGACCTGTTGGCGGCAGAGGCCGTCCTGATCCTGCTGCCGGCCTTCCTGGGAACGGCCGGAGCACTCGGTGGCATCCTCTCGAGTCGGCTGTCGACGCAGTTCCACCTGGGCCTCGACGATGCGACGCCGCTGCCCAGCCGTTCCAGCCTGCGTGACATGCGCGGCCTGGTGGTGCTGGCCGTTCCCATGTTCCTGGTGGCCGCGGTGGTGGCCCACTGGGCGGCCGAGGTGACCGGCCAGACCACGCCGGGGCTCGCCGACCTCGTGGTCGTCACCATGCTGGCGGGGCTGGTGGCAACCGTCTTCGTGATACTGGTCGCGTACCTCACGACGATGGCTTCTTTCCGGTTCGGCCTCGACCCCGACACCTACGGGATACCAATGGTGACGTCGTCCCTGGACCTGGTCGGCGCGTTCACCCTGATCTTGGCAATGGTCGCCGTGGGGGTGGCGTGACCATGCGCCAGCCGCCCCCCGGAGACGAATACAGGAGTACCCGCCGTGGTGGCGGGCCTACCATCTACAGACGACATCGAGCGAGGAGCTGATGGACGAGAGACCCCGCAACCTGCGGGCCATGCTGGCCGAGGCCAAGGACACATCCGAGTTGATGGTCGACCTCGCCTACGCATCGGTCTACTTCGACGACCCCGACATGGCGGAGGAGGTCGACGAGCTTGAGCACCAGATGAGCGAACTGGTGCACGACATGCGGGCCGTGTGCGTGCTGGCAGCCCGTAGCCCGCGCGAGGCCGAGGGCATGTCCTCGGTGCTCCAGGTGGTCTCGGCCATCGAGCGCATCGCCAACGACGCCGTCGACATCTCGCACATTGTCACGCGCCGCATGGGCATTCCCCGCCAGTTGGTGGCCGACCTGTCCGACGCCGAGGAGGTGTCGCACCGGGTCCTGGTGAGCGACGGGTCGCACATGGCCAACCGGCCGCTGTCGGCCCTTGAGCTGACCGTGCAGGCCGGCATGCGCGTCATGGCCGTGCGCCGCGGCCGCCAGTGGATCACCGATGTCAGGGGCGACACGGTCCTCGTCCCCGACGACGTGCTGTTCCTACGAGGCTCCCCCGACGGCATCACACGCCTCCGGGAGTTGGCTGCGGCACCGGTGTGGGAGCCGCCGAGGCCCGACGAGGGTGACGACCTCACGGACCTGGACCGGGCGGTCGACGTGCTGGTCGAGATGAAGAACCTGTCCGAGACGGCGGTCGGACTGGCGTACAGCGCGCTCGTGCTGGCCGACCGCGGCCTGGCCGCCGAGGTGCGCCATCTCGAGGACCGCCTGGACGAGATGAAGAACCACCTGGAGCTCTGGGTCCTGCGGTCGGCCGGCAGCGGTCTCGATCCGGCGGCCCTGCGAGGCCTCCTGCAGCTCGCCGAGGCGGCCGAGGACATCGGCGACCAGGCCCAGGCCATGGTGTGGCTGATCGAGGAGGACGAGGAACTGCACCCCATCCTGGGCATCGCCCTTGGCGAGGCTGACGAGGTGGTGGTGCGGTACCCGATTGCAGGCGGATCCGCGGTCGACGGCGCCACGTTGTCGGAACTGCAGCTCAACATCGAGCCCGGCTTCAACGTGCTGGCCGTGCGGCGGGGCGGCGGCTACGTATACCGACCGCGGGGGCCGGTGCGGCTGGTCGAGGGCGACGAGATAATCGCTAGCGGTCCCGAGGAGGGCCAGGCGCTGCTGGCGCGCCTCTGCGGCTGGGACCTGGTCGAGGAGGAGGAGGGGGAGGACGAGCTGGTGCCCGCCGGTAGCTAGCCGTCGCCGGGGTCGGAGCCGGTGAACAACTCGGCTATCGCACCGAGCGACCCCATGGTCGAGGTCAGCTCGGCCGGCAGGAAGATCTTGGTGGCCTGGCCGTCGGCGATGGCGCCGAGGGCCTCGAGGTACTTGATGGCGATGAGGTCCGGCGTGGGATCACCCTCGTGGATGGCCCCGTACACGCTGCGGATCGCGTCGGCCTCACCCTCGGCAACGGTCAACTGCCGGTAGCGCTCGGCGTCGGCAACAGCCCGGATTGCCTGGGCCTCGCCCTCGGCCACCAGGATATTCTGCTGCTTGACGGCCTCCGAAGCCAGGATCAGGGCCTGCTTCTCGCCCTCGGCGCGGGTGATAGCCGCCTCACGGACCCCGTCGGCTTCGAGCACGACCGCCCGCCTGGTCCGCTCCGCCTTCATCTGCTCGTGCATGGCGTGCATGACGTCTGCCGGTGGGTCGATCCGCTGGATCTCGACCCGGACCACCCGTACGCCCCACTTGTCGGTGGCGTCGTCGAGCACCAGGCGCAGCGACACGTTGACGTTGTCCCGGGAGGTCAGGAGGCTGTCCAGGGTCATGTCGCCGATCACGTTGCGGAGGTTGGTCTGGGCCAGCTTGGTGATGGCCATCATGAAGTTGGCCACGTTGTAGACGAGCCGCTGTGCGTCGGCGGGCTCGTAGTAGATGACGGCGTCGACGGTGACCGTGACGTTGTCCTTGGTTATGACCTCCTGGGGTGGTACGTCGACGACCTGTTCGCGCATGTCCACGCGGATGAGCGTCTGGACCATCGGGATGATCAACTTGAGACCCGGGTCGGTGGTCGTCTTGTACCTGCCGAGCTGTTCGATGATCCCCCGCTGGAAGGGGCGGACGATCTTGATCGCCGTTGCGGCGAACACGAACAGGACGAAGGCGACGACGATCAGGACGATTACTGCGGCCATTTGGTTTTTCCGAATGCCTTTCGGTTGGCGGGTGGGTGTGTGTGTCGGCTCAGCCGGCTTCGCCGAGCGGTCGGACCACGGCTCTCGTGCCCTCGATCTGGACGACCTCGATGCGGGTGCCCGAGGGCAGGTGGCTGCGGTCGGTGGTCTCGGCGTGCCATTCCTCGCGGCCTATGCGTACAGCTCCGAGATGTGCGGGGTCGGGTGTGAGGTCGGTGATCACGACCCCCGTCTCGCCGACCAGGCGGCCGGCTCCGACACCGATCGGGTTGTCGCCGCTGTTCAGGCGCCTGGCCAGTGGTCGTACGGCTGCGAACGCGGCGGCCGACACGGCCACGAAGGCCAGCCACTGCCAGGCCGGGTCGGCGCCGGCGAAGGCGATGACCGTGGCGACAGCGGCGCCCGCGCCGAACGGGAGCAGGAAGAACGTGCCGGCCATGGCTATCTCACCGACCACGAACGTGGCCGTGGCGACGAGCCAGATCCAGCGCCAGACCTCGGGTTCCACCTGGAGGCTCCTCTCGTCTCGCGGCCCTTACCTGCAACGTACTACGGGGTCCGTGGCTTCGGGCAGCGCGGGCATCGTCGCGCGCTACCGTGATCGCCCATGAGTGCGCCTGCGGGGTTCCAGTTGCGGCTCCTGACAGTGCACGCACACCCTGACGACGAGGCGTCCAAGGGGGCGGCCACGGTCGCCGCCTGCCACGCAGAGGGTGCACACTGCGTGTTGGTCTGCTGCACCGGCGGCGAGGCCGGTGACATATTGAACCCCGCGGTCGACACAGCGGAGGTGCGGGCCAACCTGGGGGAGGTGCGTGCCGCAGAGCTCGCCAGCGCGGCGGCCGTCATCGGATACGACGAGGTGGTGATGCTCGGTTACCGCGATTCGGGCATGGTCGACTCGGAGGCGAATGCCCATCCGGATGCCTTCGCCAACGCTGATTCCGATGAGGCCATCGGTCGACTGGTGGCGATCATCCGCAGGGTCAGACCGCACGTCATGGTGACCTACCCCGACGACCGTCGGGGGTACAACCACCCCGACCACATCCAGGTGCACGACATCTCGGTGCCCGCCTTCGAGGTCGCCGGTGATCCCGACCGCTATCCCGATGCCGGCGAGCCGTGGCATCCCCTCAAGCTCTACTTCACCACCTGGTCGCGGGCCGGCATCGAGGCACTGCACCGCAAGCACCTGGAGTTGGGCATCGATTCGCCGTTCAGTGAACGGTGGTTCGATCGGCCTTCGAACGACCACCTCATAACCACCAGTGTCCCGGTCGGTGACCACTGGGCTGTGCGTGGCGATGCGCTAAGGGCGCACCAGACCCAGGTGGATCCGGCTTCGCCGTTCTGGTTCGGACTGCCCGACGACGTCGCGCGGACCGTGCACCCCTACGACGACTACGTGCTGGAGCAGTCGCTCGTAGGCGGTCCGACCGGTGGTCGGATCGAGGACGACCTGTTCGCCGGCGTGCGCACCCTCACCCCGGAGGAGGTCGAGGCGATCGCAAACAGGAGTGCGGCCGCGAGGCACGGCTGATGGCCGGCTTCCTCTCCGCGGACTGGTTGGCCGAGTTGGCGGTCGGTGCATCTGGCCTGGCCGACCGGCCCGGCGTCGCCGGCTCGGTGAGGTTCGTCGTGACGGGCACGCCCCTCGGCAGGGTGGAGTTCCTGCTGGTCGTGGCCGACGGACGCGTGGTCGACCTGGTGCCGGGCAGGGCCGGCGATGCGGATGCCACAGTCACGTGGAAGTACCCCGAGGCGGTTTCGTGGTTCCGCGGCGACCTGGACCCGGATGTGGCGTACATGACCGGCCGGTGCAAGGTCGAAGGCGACTACGCGGCGTTCGTCTTCGGACTGCGTCCCGTGTTCGGCAGCCGGGACTGGTCGGGGATGTTGGCGGATCTGGCCGAGCGGACCGACTTCGGGTAGCCGGGACGGCCGGAAGCCCAGCCTCAGTTTCCGGCTCTCTGCGCCTCTCGGATGTCACGCCAACTGACCAGTTTCACGCCGCCCCTGTCGAGGTCGGCCCGAAGTTCGGTGTTGTCACAGACCAGGTCGCGGTGCTCGACCCGTCGGCCCCAGCCGGGGCAGAGGGCACGAAGTTCCGGCGTGTCGGATGCAGGTTCGAGCGTGATCTCGGTGACACCCGGGGCAAGGTCCATGGCCGCCCGTTCAAGGGTCGACGGTTCGGCGAGGCGGCGCAGGCTGTGGTGGTCGACGCTCAGCACGCCCTCCTCGGCGGCGAGGGACCGGAACGGGAAGCCTGCTGCCTCCTCGGCGTTTCTACTCTCGAGCCTGATCGGCAGCCTGAAGTCGACGGCCAGGTCCATGTAGACGTCGAAGAACTCGGGCCGGTTCTGGAGCGCTCCCAGGTGGGTGCTGAGGTGGCTCACGTCGAATCCCCACAGGATCGCCCGCTCCAGTTGCGCACGGCACTCTCGTAGGACCTCGTCCAGGTCGGCGTGGTCCCACAGGTCCTCGACCGTGCGGGGAAACCCGCCGTCACCGTCGAGCAGGGAGGGGGCGTGGGTGATCGGCCGCCAGCGGTAGCAGTCCAGCTCGGCGTTCAGGGTGAGCTGGACGCCCACGGGCTCTCCCCGGTAGTGCGAGGCGGCGTCGCGTGCCCAGGGCCCCGGGACCATGAGGGTGGCGCCGGTGGCGAGGCCCGAACGGAGGCTCTCGTAGACGCCGACGTTCGACGAGTGGCACATGCCCAGGTGGTCCGCCGTGAGGATCAGGAGCCGGTCCTCGGGGCCGGCACCCAGAGCATCGGTCAATGCTGTCACGGCGTGAACGGTACCTCACCGCCCCCTGGGCGCGGCCTTAGACGGGTGCGGTCGTCAGTCGAGAGGCTCGTGGGGTCCGTTGCAGGCGGACCACAACCCGAGTCCGGCCGCCCTGGCCCGGCTCTCGGCGGCGGCCAGCTCCATCCTGAGACCGTCGTTGGGCTGGATGTGCAGTGACGAGGCGAAGCCCCGTTCGACCATCGAGGCGTTGACGCCCAGGCCGTCGGAGAGCCGCTCGACGTAGGCGAGCAGTCGGCCGTAGCGGTCCCGTGCCTCGACGTCTCGTTGCACGAGCACGGCGGTGCCCGGCGGTAGTAGCAGCGCCAGCCGGTTGGAGGCCTCGGAGCCGAAGCACTCGGGTGGCCGATCGGGGTGGACGGTCTCGGGGGTGTCTATGCCGAGCAGCCGCACGATCTCCTGTGTGCCCCGGAGGTCGATGACCACGGTGTCACCGTCGATGATTCCGACGACCGTGCCGAGGCCGTCGGTGGGAAGGGGGTCGGCGCCGCATGCCGCTATGCCGGCCATCAGGGCCAGCAGCATCCAGATCGGCAGCATCGCCCGGGTGCAGGGCCTGGTCTTGTGCGGCGATGCCACGGTGTGGTCAGGCGGCCCTGGTGGCCGGCTGCTCGTCGGAGATCGCCCCGTCCCCAGTTCGTGCACACCCGGGCCCGGGATGGGAGGCGAGCACCGATCTGGCTGCTGCCACCCCCGCACGTCCTATGGCACGCGTGCGCGCGTCCAGCCTTGCGACGGCAGGCCACTTCGCCGACTGTTCGGGTGTCAGGCAGAGTTGCTCGTTCATGGTTCCGATTATGCGGGCAGGGTGTGACACTCCATCGGCTGCCCACCACTTCGGCCCGCCCACACGGACCCCTCAGGTGCCGATCAGGGGCGAGATGGCCTGTTCCCACCCCTGATGGTGTGTCCGACCTCGTCCAGGGTCATCATCCTCGACGTGGAACCGGCCGACCCCGTGGTTGACACCCTTGACCGCTACGGCATGACCGTGCCACTGCCCGGCCCGCTGCACGAGCAGCGCGACGGCATCCGGGACCTGGTCGACCTGGGCTACACCGACGCCTGGACGGCCGAGGCCGACGGCAGCGACGGCCTCACCCCGTTGGCCCTCGCGTCCACCTGGGCGCCGGAGCTGCGGCTCGGAACCGCGATCCTGTCCGCCTACACCCGTGGCCCGGCCCTCCTTGCGCAGAGCGCGGCGACCATGGCATGCGCCGCACCCGGCCGTTTCGTGCTCGGCGTCGGCTCGTCGTCGGACGTCATCGTCGAGCGGTGGAACGCCATACCGTTCGAGCAGCCGTACCAGCGGGTACGCGACACCGTCCGGTTCCTGAGGGCGGCCTTCACCGGCGAGAAGGTCACAGAGGAGTACGAGACGTTCCGGATCGCCGGGTTCCGGCTGCGGATGGTGCCGGACCTGCCGCCCAGGATCCTGGTGGCTGCGCTGAGGGAGGGGATGCTGCGCCTGGCCGGCCGTGAAGCCGACGGGGCGATCATCAACTGGCTGTCCGCGACGGACGTGGGTCGTGTCGCCGGAATAGTCAACTCGGCAGGCCCGGACAGGGAGGTGGTCGCCCGGATCTTCGTGTGTCCCAGCGACGACCGTGAGCAGGTGCTCGATGCCGCCAGGTTCGTCATGGCCGCCTACCTGAACGTGCCGGTCTACCGGGCCTTCCACGAGTGGCTGGGAAGGGGTGACCTGCTCGGTGAGCACTGGGAACAGTGGGCCGCAGGTGACCGCCGGGGTGCGCTCGGGAAGATTCCCGAGAAGGTGGTCGACGACCTGATCGTGCACGGCTCGCCCGACCGGTGCCGGGCCCACGTGGAGCGCTACCGGGCGGCCGGCGTCACCTGCCCGGTGCTGTCCGTGCTGCCCATCGCGGGCGTCGACGTACACCAGGCGGTGCGCGACCTGGCCCCCGTAGGCTGACCCGACGATGCTTCCAGCCGGACGGGTGCTCCGCCGCGTGCCACGCCTGCTGCTGGGACTGGTCCTGTTCGGATTTGGCCTGGGAATGGTCGTACTCGGTGGCTACGGCCTGCCGGGCTGGGACGTGTTCCACCAGGGGCTGGCCGAGCGGACGCCGTTGACCATCGGTACAGCGGTGATCGTGGTCGGCGTCGTCCTGTTGATCGTAATGTTGGTGCTTCACGAGCCCATTGGCGTCGGCACCCTCGCCAACGTCGTGGTCATAGGCCTGGTGCTCGACGCCACCCTCTGGCTGATCGACGCTCCTGTGAACACCGCTGCCAGGGTGCTGCTCACGCTGACCGGCCCGATCGTGGTGGCGATCGGGTCCGGCTACTACATAGGCGTGAGGCTGGGGCCGGGTCCGCGTGACGGCCTCATGACCGCGCTCGACAGGCGGGGCGTGACCCTCTGGAAGGCCCGTTTCGGCATAGAGGCCGTAGCCCTGTCGAGCGGGGTCCTGCTGGGTGGCACGGCCGGGTGGGGAACCGTCTGGTTCCTCGTGTCCATAGGTCCCGCCGTGCAGTTCTTCCTCAGGTACCTGTCGGTCCCGCTGGAGCCAGGTGAGCGGGTGCCCGCCTGAGGCCCGGGTCGGGGTCCAGCTCCCTGGCGAGTGCCGCCAGGTGTCGTGCCACGGCGGCCGGACCTGACCGGCCGGCCTCGCCCTCGACGACGGAGTTGTAGTTGGTGTTGGTGTTGATGTCGTAGGTGACGAGGCGTCCGTCGGCGGTCTCGATGAACTCGAAGCCTGCTACCCCGATGCCCCAGAGGCGGCAGAAGTCGAGATAGTGGTCGATGATCGGGTAGTCGAAGTCCCGCCGCCAGTGGAAGAGGCCCTTCTCCGGCAACTTCCCGGCGGGCCCGTCGCCGACGGGACACAGGTCGAATCCGGCGCCCGTGTCGGGGTCGACGACGCACTCGTCTGCCGGACACAACTCGAACCCGGCGCTTACGCTGGCCGTGAGGGCGTAGAGGAACTCACCGCCGACGATCTCGACTCGCGTGATGTACCCAGCGGCGGGTTGCACGTACTCCTGGAGCAGGGTGATCCCGTCGACCGGCTTCTCGAAGTCGGGGCCGTCCACGTAGTCGTCGAAGTCCCCGTGGTTTTCGAACCTCCGCACCCCCAGGCCCTTTCCGCCCTGGTTGTGCTTGGTGATGAACGGCAGGGCCATGGCCCGCGCCTTCTCCTTGAGCAGGCCACGACCGACGACCGCGACGGTGCGTGGAACGTCGAACCCGAAGGCCCGTAGCGCAGCGTGCTGGTCGACCTTGCTCATCTCCAGCTCCACGACCCGTCGTCCGTTCACGACGGTGCGGCCGTGGCTCTCGAGCCAGCTCAGCACCGACCTCGTGTAGTCCTTTGACGCGGTGTGGCCGCGGGTGTGCGAGGAGGCGCTCATGCGAGAGTAGAAGACGCCCTCGGGCGGGGTGGCGTCGAGGTCCAGGGCACCCTCCACCAGGCACCACTCCTCCCACGGCACGCCCTCGGCGTCCAGGGCCTCGGCAAAGGGAGGGAGCCACTCGGCGTTCTCGTGGATTACGAAGATCCTGGACATGGTCAACGGCACCTGTCGCTGGTCGACTCCAATACCCGACCAATCCTATCGGGATTGTCAGGAAATGTCGCCGTCGGCCAGGTCGGCGGCCGCTGCGAGATGGGCCGCCAGGTCCGCCAGGCGGCTGTGGGCGTTCAGTCCGCTGGTGTGCGGCATGAGGTAGACGGGCCGCCCACCCAGTGGGTGCTCCTGGATGCCGGCCACCGCCGACCTGTCGACCACCGAGCGCCAGCCGCCCAGGCCGACGAAGCACACTGCCTTTGGCGCCAGCCACGCTACGAGCCGCCCGACCCGTCCGTAGCCGCGGGCGAACTCGTCCCGGTCCACCTCGGCGGCCCGGGTGGTGGTTCGCCTGACCAGGTCGGTCATGCCGAGCCCGTGTTCACGTAGGGCGTGGCGCGGGTCGCGGTCGACGCTCACGATGCCCGCCTGGAGGGCTGCAGGCCAGAAGCGGTTTCCCGGGTGCCCGTAGCCGATGGCCGAATCGGCTGAGAACGGGCTGGGGTTGAGGCCCACGATGAGCAACCGCATTCCGGGTGCCACCGTGTCCGGCAGGCTGTGGATGCGTGTGGCGTCGACGACGGTCGCCACCGACCTGCTGACCGGGCCGGCTTGGTCCGGCGAGAATCCCGCTCCGATCATCAGGTCCAGGGCGCGTTGCCGGCACCAGCCGTCATCCGGTGTCGGTTCCAGCCTGCAGGTGACCAGATCACCGGGGCGCAGCGACACGTGCAGGTCGGCGAGCCTGAGTGGCAGGGTGGTTGCCTGTCCGTGGAAGGTGTGTACGTCTGGGGGCACCGCTGGAGGGTACGCCGTGGCATGCCGTGGAAACCGTGGCGCGGTTCCGACGGTTTGCGTCTAGTGTGGGTCAGGCAGGACGACGGGAGATGGCCGTGACCGAGACACTCGATACCACGACGATCGATGAGATCAAGGCTGTCATCGACCGCGGTCTGGGAACCACCAAGAGTCGCGAACTGATCGCCGCCTCCGAGGTGGCCGACCTGCTGCTCGATCTGCGCCTGCTATTGGCGACGAGCGACGTCGGGGCCGAGGCCGCATCCTCCAACTGAGCCCGGTCTATCTGAGCGGGAGCGTCTTCCTGATCATCCGGCCGAGCGCCAGGCCGATTCCAGCACCCACGAGCACGTCGCTGGCGTGGTGGATGCGCACGTGGATGCGTGAGGCCGCCACGACGCCGGCCAGCCCGTACCAGAGGGGCTTCACCCTAGAGCGCTCGGCCAGCAGGGTCGCTGCCATGAATGCCGCCGAGGCGTGTCCCGACGGAAAGCTGCTGGTCAGGGGCTGGCGAAGGTTGTGCGGCCGGTCGTCCTCGTGGAGCGGCCGTTCCCAGTTGAACAGGGACTTGACGGCGCCGTTGACGAGTGCCGACTCGGCGGCGAGGGCGAGCGCCAGGCGGGCAGCCTCGCGGTGGCCGCGGCGCGTGGTGAGCCCCCGGGCCATGCCCGCCATGTGCCAGATCAGGCTGAAGTCGCCCAGCTCGCTCGCCGTGTAGAAGATCCGGTCGATGGTGGGGTTGCCCCGCAGGGGCTCCCAGACCCGGTCGACGGCATTGTCGAGCGCTGCCCCGAGCGGTCCGAGGGGATGTACCGGTTCGACAGCACCTGGATCCGGTTCATCGTCCACGGAGGTGAGATGGACTCGCGGGGTCGACTCGGGAGCGGTGGGCACGGTTCCAGCCTATTGGCATGTTGGTGGGACGATCTGCCGGTGGTATGCGCCCGGTCGGCCCAGAGCACCGGGCCTCCAGCGGCGGGGTGTCGCGACGAGTGCCCTGGGGTAGTCCTCGAACAGCCAGCGGGCGAAGTTGCGCCTCGTCCAACCGGTCAGCCCGGCCAGGGCCAGGGTGGTCCCGGCAGCCGGTGGGTATGCCATGACGCGCTGCAGCAACGCCGACATGCGGTGGTCTGCCACCAGCTCCCTCCGGACCGCCCGCCGGTAGCGCGAGCCGATCACCTCGGGCGTTCCACCCGTCAGGATCGATTCGGCGGCCAGGGCGCCGGTGAGCAGGGCCTGGCCGATGCCCTCGCCGGTCAGCGCATCGGTGGCGGAGGCGGCATCGCCGGTGAACAGCACGGGGCCGTGGTCCAGCACCGATCGGTTGACGCGTGCCGGGATGGGCCAGGCGGCGTGGCGCCCCTCCGCAACGGCGTCATCGCCGAGAACGCCGCGGATTCCGGGGCGGTCCAGCAGCTCGATCCAGATGCGGCCGGTGTCGCCGATGGCAATCCGGCCGCCGCGCAGCACGCCGAAGCCCACGTTCGCCCGGCGGCCCGGCAGCGGGAAGCTCCACACGTAGCCGGGAAGCAGGTCGGCCTCGAACCAGACGTGGAGATCGGCTGCCGCCGGGCCAACGTCGGCCACGTACTGGCGAAATGCGTGCCACTCCCCCCGGTAGCCGTCCTCGGCAAGGCCGAGGGCCCTGCGTGTCGGTGACCACATGCCGTCGGCGGCGACCACCGCTGCCGCCTCGACGGTGCCGATTCCGTCGACGTCGAGGGACGCCACCCCGTCGGCTACCCGTATTCCCGTCAGGCCGCAACCGGTGCGGACGTCGGCACCGGCACCGCGGGCCAGGTCCAGCAGCGCGGCGTCGAACTCCGCCCTCGGGACGATCGCCGCGTACTGACCGGATCCCTCCGGCAGGGGGAAGCGCCTCGACCTCCCCGACGGCGGGTGCAGGACGACGTCGTCGACCGCCTGCCAGTTGGCGAGCCGTGCGTGGTCCAGGCCCAGCTGCTCGCAGAGTCGCAGGGCCAGGGCCGTGAGGCCGTCGCCGCAGCACTTGTCCCGGGGGAAGGTCGCCCTGTCGACCACCAGCACCGATCGGCCCGAGCGGGCGGCGACGATGGCGGCGGCCGACCCGGCCGGCCCTGCGCCGACCACGACCACGTCGACCCTCATCAGAACAACCTCGGCACGTCGGGCTCGATGCCGCGCAGGTCGTCGTAGTCGACCTCCACCCAGCCGATTCCGCGGTCCTCGGCGAGAACCCGTGCCTGAGGCCTGACCTCCTGGGCGACGAACACGCCCCGCACGGGTCGCAGCAGGGGATCGCGGTTCAGGAAGTCCAGGTACCTGGTGAGTTGCTCCACGCCGTCGATCTCGCCGCGGCGCTTGATCTCGATGGCGACGGCTCCGCCGCCCGCGTCGCGGCACAGCAGGTCGACGGGGCCGACGGCGGTCGGGTACTCGCGTCGCACGAGTGTGAGGCCGTCGCCGATGGGCGACGGGTCGGCGGCCAGGAGCTCCTGGATGTGGGCCTCGACGCCGTCCTTCTGGAGGCCGGGGTCCTCGCCGAGCGGGTGGTCAGTGTCGCTCAGGACCTCGTGGATCGTGATGGTCAGGGTCTCGCCCTTCGGGCCGGTCACCGTCCAGACGCCGTCCTCCTCGACGAGGGTGTTGGGGGAATTCATCCAGTTGAGTGGCTTGTACGCACCTCCGTCGGCGTGGATGGCCACGCAGCCGTCGGCCTTGACCATGAGCAGCCGGGTGGCCTCGGGGAGGTGGGCGGTGAGCCGGCCGACGTAGTCGACGGTGCAGCGGGCGATGACCAGGCGCACGGGAGATCAGGAGTGGTGGCCGGGACGGGAAAGCGTGGACAGCACGACGTCGGCCAGCTCGGCCCGGCAGATCACCAGGTCGGGGAGGTACGGGTCGGCGTGGTTGTAGGTGAGCGGCGAGCCGTCGATCCGGGAGACGTGCAGGCCGGCCGCCGCCGCGACAGCCGCCGGGGCGCAGTTGTCCCACTCGTACTGTCCGCCCGAATGGACGTACACGTCCGCTTCGCCGCGCACCACCGCCATTGCCTTGGCCCCGGCGGAACCCATCTCGACGAGCACGCCGTCGAGGGCGCCTGCGACGGCCAGGGCCTCGGCCGGCGGTCGGGTGCGGCTCACGACCACACGCGGGGCCGGGGGAACGGGCGGGAGGGAGGAGGCATCGGGCGGGTCGGGCGTGGACAGCGTCAGGTCCAGCCCTGGCAGGGCCACCGCTCCGGCGGTCGGCAGGCCGTGCTCGGCGAGTGCCACGTGGACGGCCCAGTCGGTGCGCTGCGGTTCGCCGAACTCACGGGTGCCGTCCAGGGGGTCGATGATCCAGGTCCTCCCGGCCGTGGCCCGATCCGGGTGGACGTCGTGGCCCGAGCCCTCCTCGGAGAGCACGGCGTCGTCGGGGCGGGCAGCGGCCAGGGCGTCCATGAGGAAGGCGTGGGCGAGGCGGTCGCCTTCGTCCTTCAGGACCGCCGCCGGAGCACCGTCTGCGGCCAACCGGCCACGGACCTCCAGCAGCAGGGCGCCGGCTCCCGTGGCCAGGTCGGCCGCCAGCACGTGGTCATCCTGCGTGGCCATTTCGGCTGTGGTGCTCCCCGGGATCGGCAATACGCTGCGCAGTCGAGTATCGCCCGTCCGGAGGGCGTCCCGTCGCTGCACAGTGGAGCACGATGACCGCCACCAACTACGAGCTCAGTCACCTCAGCCACATCGAGGCCGAGTCGATCCACATCTTCCGCGAGGTGGCCGCCGAGTTCGAGCGCCCCTGTCTCCTGTTCTCGGGCGGCAAGGACTCCATCGTCATGCTGCGCCTGGCCGAGAAGGCGTTCCATCCGGCCCGGATGCCGTTCCCGGTCATGCACATAGACACGGGCCACAACTTCCCCGAGGTGCTCGAGTTCCGCGACCGCCACCTGGCCGAGGTGGGTGCCCGCCTGGTGGTGGCATCGGTGCAGAAGTCGATCGACGACGGACGCGTGGTCGAGGAACGCGGCCCCCGTGCCAGCCGCAACCGGCTCCAGACAACCACCCTGCTGGACGCCATCGAGGAGCACCGCTTCGACGCCCTGTTCGGCGGTGCCCGCCGTGACGAGGAGAAGGCCCGGGCCAAGGAGCGCGTGTACTCGTTCCGTGACGAGTTCGGGCAGTGGGACCCCAAGAGCCAGCGGCCCGAGATCTGGAGCCTCTACAACGGCCGGATCCGCCAGGGCGAGCACATAAGGGTGTTCCCGATCTCCAACTGGACCGAGCTCGACATCTGGCAGTACATCCGCCGGGAGGGGATAGGGATCCCGGACGTGTACTTCGCGCACGAGCGGCGTGTGTTCGAGCGGGACGGCATGTGGCTGGCAGAGTGCCCCTATGTCGACCTGCTCGACGGCGAGGAGGTCACGACCCGCCGGGTGCGCTACCGCACCGTGGGCGACATGAGTTGCACGGGTGCCGTCGACTCCGCCGCCTCGACGATCGACCAGGTCATCGAGGAGGTCTCGGCCACACGCATCACCGAGCGCGGCGCCACGAGGGCCGACGACCGGGTCTCGGAGGCCGCCATGGAGGACAGGAAGAAGGAGGGGTACTTCTGATGGAGCCCACTCTTCCAGGGACTGCCTCTGGCGAGGCACCCATTGTCGGACCCGAATCGGTGGGTGCCCGCTGATGGAACTCCTCCGTTTCGCCACTGCCGGCAGCGTCGACGACGGCAAGTCCACCCTCATCGGGCGCCTGCTCTACGACACCAAGTCGATCTTCCAGGACCAGCTCGAGGCCATCGAGCGCACGTCGTTGCAGATGGGCAACGAGTACACCAACCTGGCCCTGCTCACCGACGGGCTGCGTGCCGAGCGGGAGCAGGGCATCACCATCGACGTGGCCTACCGCTACTTCGCCACGCCGAAGCGGAAGTTCATAATCGCCGACACCCCGGGGCACATCCAGTACACCCGCAACATGGTGACCGGCGCATCGACGGCTGACCTGGCCCTCGTGCTGATCGATGCCCGCAACGGCGTGGTCGAGCAGTCGAGGCGCCA
Source organism: Acidimicrobiia bacterium (assembly GCA_015658775.1). GTDB lineage: Bacteria > Actinomycetota > Acidimicrobiia > Acidimicrobiales > MedAcidi-G1 > UBA3125. The sequence goes on from DQOF01000172.1 coordinate 30,715, forward strand.
CGCCTTCCTGGCGTCGCTGCTGCGCATCCCCCACCTCGTCGTGTGCGTGAACAAGATGGACCTCGTCGACTTCGACCAGGACGCCTACGAGGGTGTCAAGGCCGAGTTCCGGGACTTCGCCATGAAGCTGGACGTCGCCGACCTCACCTTCATCCCGGTCTCGGCGCTGCGCGGCGACAACATCGTCGAGCGCTCGTTGAACACGCCCTGGTACGAGGGCACGTCGCTGCTGCACCACCTCGAGGAGGTGCACATCGCCAGCGACCGCAACCTCATCGACGCCCGGTTCCCCGTCCAGTACGTGATCCGACCGCAGTCGGACGACCACCACGACTACCGGGGCTATGCGGGCACCGTGGCCGGTGGGGTGTTCAAACCGGGCGACGAGGTGATGGTGCTGCCGAGCGGCTTCACCACGACGATTGCGTCCATCGACACGTTCGACGGCCCGGTGGACGAGGCCTTCCCGCCGATGTCGGTCACCATCCGGCTTACCGACGACCTCGACGTGTCGCGTGGCGACATGATCTGCCGCCCGCACAACCAGCCGACCGCCGGCCAGGACATCGAGGCCATGGTCTGCTGGATGTCCGAGTCGACGTCGCTGGCGCCCCGGATGAAGCTGGCGGTCAAGCACACCACCCGTTCGGCGAGGGTCATGGTCACGGACCTGCAGTACCGGATCGACGTCAACACGCTCCACCGTGACGACTCGGCCACCTCTCTCGGCCTGAACGAGATCGGCCGGGTCTCGCTGCGGTGCACCCACCCGCTGTTCTTCGACGAGTACCGGCGCAACCGGACGACGGGCAGCATCGTGCTGGTCGACGAGGTCACCAACGCCACGGTCGCCGCCGGGATGATCCTGGGTGGCGTGCGCTGACATGACCGGTCGCAGCCCCGACGTGGTCTGGCAGCCCGGCCTGCTGGACCGTGACGAGCGCTGGGCGTCAACGGGGCAGCGGGGAGCGACGGTCTGGTTCACCGGGTTCTCCGGCTCGGGCAAGTCGACGGTGGCGGCGGCGTGTGAGCGCCTGCTGGTCGCGTCCGGCCGCACCGCCTACCTGCTCGACGGCGACAACCTGAGGCACGGCCTCAGTGGCGACCTGGGGTTCTCCGACGACGACCGCGCCGAGAACATGCGCCGTGTCGCCGAGGTCGCCCGGCTGTTCGCCGACTCGGGCACGGTCGCCCTGGTTGCGCTAATAAGCCCGTACCGGGTCGGCCGTGAACGCGCCCGGGCGCTGCACGAGGCGGCCGGCGTGCCGTTCTACGAGGTGTTCGTGGACACCCCCCTGGACGTCTGTGAGGGGCGCGACCCCAAGGGCCTCTACGCCATGGCGCGGGCCGGCGAGATCGCCGACTTCACCGGTGTCGACGGTCCCTACGAGCCGCCCGAGGCGCCCGACCTGGTGTTGACCCCCGACGACGGTCCCGCCATGGCCGCGGCCATCAGGGTGCTCGACCTGCTGCGCTGAGCCACCGGGGTCGTCTACCGGCGACGCTCGTGATGGCTGTGGCCTCAGTTGGCAGGGGTCGACTTCATCGGTCCATTGGCCTCCGCCGCACCGTCTCATGCGACTGGGGCTCTCGGGGTGGCAGGCCGAGCCGCACCGTCCAGCCGCCGTCGGATCCCCGTTCGAGCACCTGGCCGCCTTCGTGCACGTCGTGGCGGCGGCGGCAGAGCAGGGCCAGGTTGTCCAGGTCGGTGGGGCCGTCGTCGCGGAGCCATTCGTCGAGGTGGTGGCTTAGCACCAACCCGGGGGCCGGTCGCATCCGGTCCACACGCTTCCGCCGTCACGAACGACCTGTGCCCGCTGTTGGGCGGGGTTGATGCGGTAACGACGCCTACCCACGTCAAGTGGTTGGGAGGCACCGCCCAGGACCATCGGGATGATGGCGGCGTCGCGGGCCGGGCGTCGCGCAGTGACGGGCGCCAGGTCGCCGACGTCGGGGATCTCGCATCGGGGCAGGCGCCCGTCGGCGACGCCGTCCCCAAGCCCGACTCCACATCATCGAAGGCGAACTCGAGGAGGTGAACCCGAAAGAACTCACCGACACAGCCTGATAGAACAACAACGAGGCAGACGCGGCGACCACACCGCTACACCACCTCAAGGGAGCATGACCGGCTCGGTTTGGAGTATGCGAAGGACCCCTGTCCGGGCAGACTCGAACCAGCCATACTCCATCTGGCAGACTCTGTCACGTTCTAGGAAACAGGTCCCATGTAGGGGGTTCGTAGTGCCGATGGTGGAGTTGGATACCGGTATCGAGATGTACTACGAGGTGGAGGGCTCCGGAGATCCGCTGTTGCTAATCATGGGTACAGGAGCAGACCATTCAACATGGTCTGCTCAGGTCGAGTGCTATCGGGACCACTTCACGGTGATCACCTTCGACAATCGTGGAACTGGCCAGTCAACCCATTTGCCCGATCCGACCTCCTACAGCATGCGGGTACTGGCCGACGATGCTGCATCGCTCCTGAACCTGATTGGCGTCGACTCTGCTCATGTCGCAGGCGTGTCTCTCGGCAGCGCCACCGCGCAGGAACTGGCTATCAACCACCCAGAGCGAGTCCGGACCCTTCAGTTGCACAATACCTGGGGCCGGTCGGACGAATGGTTCCGGAGGATGATCGATTCGATGGCCTTCATGGTCGAACACGACGATATGGAGGCGTACATTCGCTGTGCGCTTCTCTGGGTGTCGAGTCCGGCGTTCCTGAGCGAGAGACCGGGTGACGCAGCCGCGTTTGAACGTGGATTCATCCTCGAGAATCCCCACCCTCCGTCGAAGGAGGGACTACTGGGTCATTTTCATGCCGACAAGGTCCACGATTCGCTCGACCGACTCGTGGAGATCAAGGTGCCTGTCGTGGTTACATCCGGCGAGTTGGACTGGCAGGTGCCAA
>DQOF01000087.1 GCA_015658775.1 Acidimicrobiia bacterium
CGCCGAGGTGGGGGCCGAGGTGGCAGAAGCCGAAGGCGCCCAACCTGTAGTTGACCGTGACCACCACGATGTCGCCCCCGGTGGCGAACGAAGTGCCGTCGTACCAGGGTGTGGCGCCCTGACCGTGGAGGTAGCCGCCACCGTGGATCCAGAAGTAGACCGGCCGCAGCGCGTCGTCACAGGCCGGGGTGACCACGTTCAGGGTGAGGCAGTCCTCGTCCCAGGAAACGGGGGCCTGGTTGGTCAGGCCCTCTCCGGGGAGTTGGGGTGCTGCTCTGCCGAAGCGGCGACAGTCGCGGACACCGTCCCACGCAGGGTGCGGCGCGGGTGGGGCGAATCGGCGGTCTCCGACCGGGGGTGCGGCGTACGGAATGCCACCGAACAGGCAGACGCCCCTGCGCATCCGGCCCCGGACCGTGCCGGAGGTCGTCCCGGCGAGGGGCTCGGCGGAGACGGTTTCCACGGGCACGGCTCGCGGGTCGCTCAGGCCCCGACCCTGATGACGAGGGCCTCTCCCTGGCCGCCGCCACCGCACAGGCCTGCGGCGCCGAGGCCTCCGCCGCGGCGCCTCAACTCGTGGGCCAGGGTCAGGACGATGCGGGTACCCGACATGCCGATCGGATGCCCCAAGGCTATTGCACCGCCGTTCACGTTGACGATCTCCCCACCCACCCCCAGGGCGTCCATGGATGCCAGGGCGACGGCGGCGAAGGCCTCGTTGATCTCGAGCAGGTCCAGATCGTCGACACCCAGGCCCGCATGGTCGAGGGCCAGGCGGATGGCGTTGCTGGGTTGGTGGAGGAGGCTGGTGTCGGGTCCGGCCACCTGGCCGTGGCCGACGACCTCAGCCAGGGGTTCGACACCCAGCGCCTCGGCCCGGGCCAGGGTGGTAACGACGACCGCGGCGCCGCCGTCTGAGATCTGCGATGCGTTTCCGGCGGTGATGTTGCCGTCGGGCGCGAATGCGGGGTGCAGGCTGCCCATGGCGGCGGCGTCGACGTCGGTACGGATGCCCTCGTCGTCGCCGACGAGGATCGGCTCGCCCCGACGCTGGGGAACCTCCACCGGGACGATCTCCTCGGCCAGCAGGCCGTCCTTTCGGGCCATGGCGGCAAGCTCGTGGGAGCGGGCGGCGAACGCATCCTGTGGAGCGCGTGCCAGGCCCAACTCGGTGGCGTGCCGCTCCGTGGCCTCGCCCATTGCGCAGTGCTCGAGGGTGCAGGTCAGGCCGTCGGCCAGCATCGAGTCGACCAGTGCCCCGTCGCCGAACCTGTAGCCGCCCCGGGCGCCGGTGAGCAGGTACGGAGCGTTGGTCATCGATTCCATGCCACCGGCGACGACGATCTCGGCCTCGCCCAGCCTGATCATCTGGCAGGCCAGGTGGATGGCGTGCATCCCCGACAGGCAGGCCCTGTTGAGCAATGTGGACGGCGTGGTGAGGGGGATGCCTGCGTCGGCTGCCGCCCGGCGTGCCGGCACCTGCCCCACACCGGCCGAGATCACGTTGCCGAGGTATGCGAAGTCGACCTGCCCACCGGTGATTCCTGACCTGTGCATGGCTCCGACGATGGCCGCAGCACCCAGGTCCGTGGCTGTCAGGGGCGCGAGGCCGCCGGCGAGGCGGCCGATCGGGGTCCTGGCTCCTGCGAGGATGACGATCGGGGACATGGTGCTCCGGCTTCGGATGGGCTGAACCGTCGTTCGGCTCCGGGACAGGTCCGAACGGTACCCGGTGGGGCGCCGCCAACCCGTCTCAGGGGCGGGCTCCCCCCGGGGCGGGTCGGCCCCTCAGGCCCTCATCTCGGCACGCACGAGCGTCTCCCAGAGGTCGGTGTACAGGCCGCCGGCGTCGCGCAGCTCACGGTGTCCGCCCCGTTCGACGATGCGGCCCTCGTCCAGCACCACGATCTCGTCGGCGCCCACAATGGTCGAGAGCCTGTGGGCGATGACTATCGACGTGCGGCCGGCAAGGGCCTCGGCCAGCGCGGCCTGCACGAGCGCCTCGCTCTCAGTGTCGAGGTGGCTGGTGGCCTCGTCCAGGACCACGATCTGCGGGTCCTTCAGCAGCAGGCGGGCGATCGCAAGGCGCTGCTTCTCTCCGCCGGACAACCGGTAGCCCCGTTCCCCGACGACCGTGTCGTATCCGTCGGGCAGTTGCCGGATCACGTCCAGAATCCGGGCGGCCCGACAGGCGTCGTCCATGTCGGCATCGGTCGCTCCCGGTCGTGCGTACCGCAGGTTCTCGCCCACCGTCTCGTGGAACAGGTGCGGGTCCTGGGTGACCACGCCGATCCGGGCCCTCAGGTCGTCCTGCCTCAACGTCCGGATGTCCATGCCGTCGACGGTGATCGCACCCGAGGTCACGTCGTAGAGCCTCGGGATGAGCGAGGCCATCGTGCTCTTGCCCGAACCGGACGGCCCGACCACCGCCAGCATCTGACCCGGACCCACCACCAGGTCGATGTCGTACAGGACCGTGCGCCCCGGTTCCCCCGGGGAGCCGTCGGTCTCCAGGGAGGACACGGACGTCTCGTCGGGGGACGGGTACCGGAACGACACCCCCTCGAACCGGAGGTGGCCGTCGATCCGGTCGAGCGGGAGGGCGTCGGGGGCGTCGGCCACCGGGTTGCGGGCGTCGAGCACCTCGAAGACCCGCTCGAAGGAGACGAACGCCGACATCACGTCGACACGGGCGTTGGTGAGTTGTGCCAGCGGACCGTAGAGCTGCGCCACCAGCACGCCCATGGACGCCAGGGTGCCGATGGTGATGGCGCCGTCTATGACGAGGGATCCGCCGACCCAGTAGACGGCGGCCGTGCCCAGGGCGCCGAGCAGGGTGAGGGAGATGACGAAGGTGCGGCTGTAGAGGGCGTTGCGGATGCCGATGTCTCGGACCCTGCCAGCCCCTGAGCCGAACGTGTCCAACTCGTCGTCGGGACGACCGAACAGCTTGACGAGTTGGGCGCCGGCCACGTTGAAGCGCTCGGTCATCGTGGAGTTCATGGAGGCGTTCAGGTTCATGCCCTCACGCGTGATGTCGGCGATCTTCGTGCCCACCCGACGGGCTGGCAGCACGAACAGGGGCATCAGCAGCATCGCCAGCAGCGTGACCCGCCACTCCAGCACGAACATGGTGACCAGGGTCGTGGCGGCTGTGATGGTGTTGGAGACGACCGTGCCGAGTGTGCCGGTGAGCGCCCGTTGGGCGCCGATCACGTCATTGTTCAACCGGCTGACCAGGGCGCCGGTCTGGGTGCGGGTGAAGAACGAGATCGGCAGCCTCTGGACGTGGTCGAACAGGGCGAGGCGGAGGTCGTAGATGAGGCCCTCGCCGACGGTCGACGAGAGCCACCGCTCGACGAAGGAGAGCAGCGCCCTGACGATCGCCGCCGCGGCGATCAGGCTGCCCAGGACCGTGAGGTGTCCGCGGTCGGCGTCGGCTATGGCTCCGTCGATGATCTCCCGGAAGAGCAGCGGAGGCACCACTCCCAGCAGCGCCGAGGCCACGACGGCGACCAGGAAGCCTGCGACCATCGCCTTGTACGGACGGGCGAAGCCCCACACCCTGCGTCGGGTCTCGGGACCGATACGGCCCGGCGTGGGCCGTGGCTGGGCCATGGTGTGGAGGATCCCCATCGGTGTGGTCACACTCCGAGCCTACGGAGGGGCCCAGTGGCGTGGGAGACTCGGCCGGTGACCTCAGCCAACGCACCCCTCCGCGGCCTCAGGGTGATCGAGAGCTCCCTGCTGGGTCCGGGGCTCGTAGCGACCTTCCTCTCCGACCTGGGCGCCGACGTGGTCAAGGTGGAGCCGCCGTCAGGCGACTACATCCGCCAGATGACGTGGCCGATCATCGACGGGGTGTCGCTCCTGCACCTGCACACCCACAGGGGCAAGCGCAGCATCGCCATCGATCTCAAGACACCGGAGGGTGTCGACGTCTACAGGGACCTCGTGCGGGGGGCCGACGTGGTCGTCGAGGCCATGAGGCCCGGATCGCTGGCTCGGCTGGGGATCGGCTACGACGACCTGAAGGTCGTGAACCCGGCGCTGGTGTTCTGCACCATCTCCGGCTACGGCGCCACCGGCCCCTACCGGGACATGCCCAGCCACGGGATCGCCTACGACACGTGGGCAGGCCTCATCGAACCGGCCGTCGACGACCAGGGGTTCTGCAGGCTCCCGGTCATACCCAACATCGGCATCAACGTGGGTCCGATGATCGGCGCCCTCGGCATCCTGGCCTCGGTCATCCGTGCCAGGGAGACGGGCGGGGGATGCCGGATCGAGGTGGCCCAGGCGGACGCCGCCGCCTACCTGGACTGGTACAGGATCGAGACACACCGGGCCTACCTCCGACCGGACGACGAGGTCACGGGCAACCCGTCCGACGACTACGAGCGGCGTGCCCCCGGCCTGGCCGGCATGTGGGAGGGGGTCCGATACCAGATCTACCGGACCTCCGACGGCCACATCCTGTTCATGGCATCGGAACAGGCCTTCTGGAAGAACTTCTGTGAGGGCGTCGGCCGCATGGACATGTTCGAGCGCTGGCCGGGTTCGACGTACGCCGACCATGCACGCCACAACCTCGAGATGCAGGCGGAATTGAAGGCCATCTTCGGCACGAGGACGTGCGCTGAGTGGCTGGCCTTCGGCAACGAGGTGAACACGCCCATAGCGCCGGTGAACACCCCGGAGACCGTGGCCGACGATGCCCAGTTCCGCCACCGGATGCCGTTCCTCGGCATCGACGAGGTCGGCGCCGAGCAGCTGCCGCTGCCGGTCTACATCGAGGGACGGTTGCCGCCGGTGCCCACGATGGCGCCCACCGTGGGAGAGCAGACCGACGAGGTGCTGGCCGAGTTGGGATTCGACGCCGACCGCATCGCCGCGCTGCGCGCCGCCGGTGTGGTCGGGCCGAAGGCCTGAACCGTGGCCCGCCTCACGTCGTTGAGCCGGTCTGTCGCAGGCCATGTGGTCCTCATCACCGGGGCCGGCTCCGGAATCGGCCGGGCCACCGCCCACCTGTTCGCCGACGAGGGAGCGCGGGTTGCGGTCACCGACCTCGACGCCGACCGGGTCGGAACAGTGGTCGACGAGATCACAGCGGCCGGCCTCGAGGCGAAAGGGTGGGAACTCGACGTCACCGATCCTGTGGCGATCGACGCCGTCGTCGGACAGGTGGCCGACTGGGGAGGGCGACTCGACATCCTCGTGAACAACGCCGGGGTGTCGTTCGGCCGGCCGATAGACGATCCCGACTTCGAGGACGCGTGGCACCTCTCGATCGACGTGATGCTCACGGCCCACATGCGGCTCATCCGGGCGGCCCTGCCCCGTCTCAGGGAGGCAGGGGCCGGCCGGATCGTCAACGTGTCCTCGACCGAGGGCGTGGGCGGGTCGGCCCACACCGCCGGCTACACGGCCGCCAAGCACGGGGTGATCGGCCTGACCCGGTCGTTGGCCGTGGAGCTGGGCGAGACCTGTATCACCGTGAACGCCGTGTGCCCCGGGCCGGTCCACACGGGCATGACCTCTGCCATCCCCGACGAGGCGAAGGTCAAGTTCGCCCGCCGCCGGGTGCCGGTCCGCCGGTACGGCGAACCCGAGGAGATCGCACACGGAATCCTGCACCTGGCCCTGCCCGCATCCGGCTACATCACGGGCCACGCACTCCTGGTCGACGGCGGGATGACGATCAAGAACAACTGACAGGGATCGCCTTCACCTGCCCGCCCGCCGTGGTGGCCGACCGGGAGGCGGTCTAGGGTCGGCGGCCGTGGCCCGGGGCCGGGCCGTCTGTAGCGGACGTAGGGGAGTGGGAAGAGTGGACCAGCACTATCAGGCGGCCTGGGCGGCGATGACCGCGCCGGGAGCCCCATTCGCATGGTCGGTGATCGACGTGCGCGGGGTGCCGACGCGGGCATACGACGCCGCCCCACCCAACATGGCGGTGCTCTGGGCGGCATCGGCCGCCCACGCTGACAGTGACTACCTCGTCTACGAGGACGAGCGCATGTCATACGCCGAGGCGCACCGCCGGGTCACAGCCATGGCGGCCCACCTCTCTGGACACGGCATCGGACACGGGGACCGGGTGGTCATCGCCATGCGCAACTATCCCGAGTGGGTGCTCGCCTACTGGGCGACCGTGTCGCTGGGTGCAGCCGTGGTCGGGATGAACGCCTGGTGGACCACGGCGGAGATGAAGTTCGGCCTCACCGACTGCGGGGCCGGGGCGCTCGTGTGCGACGCCGAGCGACTGGAACGGGTGGAGCCCCTGTTGGAGGGGCTGCGCGGGGCAGGGCCCCTGCACGTGGTCGCCGTCAGGGCCGAGGGCGACCTGCCCGACGACGCCGTGCACTGGGAGGACGCCATAGCCCGGGCGTCAGGCCTGCCCGCGCCGGACGACGTCGTCATCGCCCCGGAGGACGACGTATGCATCTTCTACACCTCGGGAACCACCGGCAGGCCGAAGGGAGCCGTCCTCACCCATCGCGGAGCGGTATCCAACCTGTTGAACCTGGCCTTCTGGCAGACGATGGCCGATGTCGCCCAGGCCAGTGCCGTGGCTGCCGGCGAGCCGCCGCCCGGATCCGACAAGGTGTTCGGTGAAGGGGAGCCCGGCTCGGTGCTGGCGGTGCCGCTGTTCCACGTGACGGGCTGCAACTGCTGCCTGCACCCGATCACCGCCGTCGGCGGGAAGCTCGTCCTCATGCACCGCTGGGATGCCGAACGGGCGTTGGAGTTGATCGAGCGGGAGCGGACCACGACGTTCACCGGTGTGCCGACCATGGCCCGCGAGCTGATCAACAGCCCCGATTTCGCCACGCGCGACACGAGCAGCCTCCAGCATCTGGGAGGTGGTGGTGCGGCCGTCCAGCCCGACCTGGTGCACAAGATCGAGGAGCGCCTGGAGGGCAGGCCCAGCACGGGTTACGGCCTCACCGAGGTGAACGGCGTCATCACGATCAACTCGGCCCACTTCTTCCTCGCCAAGCCCGAGTCCGTGGGGCCGCCACTGCCGATCATGGAGGCCCGCATCGTCGGCGACGACGGCACGGACCAGCCGACCGGTGACCCCGGCCGCCTGTGGGTCCGGGGAGGGAACGTGTTCCGCGGCTACCTGAACCAGCCGGAGGCCAACGCCGAGATCCTGGTCGACGGCTGGTTCGACACCGGCGACATCGGATACCTGGATGAGGACGGCTTCCTCTTCCTCGTCGACCGGGCCAAGGACATGGTCCTGCGGGGCGGTGAGAACATCTACTCGGCCGAGGTCGAGGCGGCCATCTACGAGCATCCGGCGATTGCCGAGGCGGCGGTCTTCGCCGTGCCCGACGAGCGCCTCGGCGAGAGGGTCGGCGTGGCGATCGTGCTGTTGTCGGGTGAATCGCTGACTGCCGACGAGTTGCGTGTCCACACGGCGGCTCTCATCGCCTCGTTCAAGGTCCCCGAGGACGTCTGGTTCCTGGACGACCCGCTGCCGCGCAACGCGAACGGCAAGTTCGTGAAGCGGGAACTGCGCGACATGCTGGTGGGGACCACCGTCGACTGACGACGCGCCATGACCGACACCACACCACCGACCTTCGACGAGGTGACGGCGGCCCTGACGGGACCGGGAGGGTTCTTCGAGGTCACCACCGATGACGTGCTCGGTGAGCGGATGTCGGTGTTCGCCAACAGGCCCAGGTCGCTGAGGGACGTGCTCGTGGCCGCCCGGCAGTTCGGTGACGCCGAATACGGGGTGTTCGACGACGCCGGGAACCGCCGGGTCCTCACCTTCGCGGGACACGAACGTCAGGTCGCCTCGGTCGCGGCCGCCCTCCTCGATCGGGGCGTCGGCAGGGGCGATCGGGTCGCCGTGCTGGCAGCCAACTGCCCGGAATACCTCGTCACCTTCTGGGCCTGCGCCTCCATGGGTGCGGTAGCGGTGTGCTTCAACGGATGGTGGACCCGGGCCGAGATCGAGCACGCCCTGGCGCACACGCAGCCGGCCCTGCTCGTCGCCGACCGGCGTCGGCTGGACCGGCTCGAAGGAGCGGACCCGGGCGTCCCCACTGTCGTCATCGAGGATGACTTCGAGACGCTGCTGGGGTACGCCCCCGACGCTGCGCTTCCGGACGTCCCGATCGCCGAGGACGACCCGGTCGTCCTGCAGTTCACCTCGGGCACCACTGGACGACCCAAGGCGGCGGTGCTCAGCCATCGCAGTCTGGTCTCGTTCGTGCTGGCGGCGTTCGTGATCGGGGCCCGCGAGATGATGCTGAAGGGTGGGTCGCCGGCCCCGGCGCGACCGCGTCTGGCCGTATTCCCGATGTTCCACCTGTCGGGCATGCAGAGCGCCGCTGTCACGTCGATGATGGCGGGTCAGACTCTGGTGTGGCCAATGGGCCGGTTCGACCCCGCCCGGGTCGTCAGGCTGTGCATCGACGAGGGGGTCGGCACCGTCAACGGCACGGCCACCCACATCCTGAGGCTCCTGGAGGAGCCAACCATCGGCGACCTGGACCCGACACAGGTCACATCGGTGGCCATCGGGGGCTCGGCGACCACCCCTGAACTGATCCGGGCGACCGAGGCCCGATTCCCCCACTTGGCCGACAGCTTCGGGTCCGGCTACGGGCTGACCGAGTCCGGCGGCCTCGTCTCACACGCTGTCAACGCCATGCTCAGGGAGTCGGCTGACTGTGTGGGGCCACCCCTGCCCACAGTGCAGGTGAGGATCGTCGACGACGACGGTGTCGAGCTGTCCGATGGTCGGGACGGCGAGATCTGTGTGAGGAGCCCGCTCGTCATGCTCGGCTACTGGCGCGACCCGGAGGCCGATGCCGCGGCGTTCGCTCCGGGAAGGTGGCTCAGGACCGGCGACTACGGCCGCATGCAGGACGGGCGTCTCCACCTCTCGACGCGGCTACGCGACCTCATAGTGCGTGGCGGCGAGAACGTCTACCCGATCGAGGTGGAGGGCCGACTAGAGCAGCATCCTGCGGTCGTCGAGTGCGCCGTGTACGGGGTCGACAACAGGACCCTCGGCCAGGAGGTGAAGGCGGTGGTGGTACTGAGGCCTGGAGTCGGGACCACCGCCGATGACCTGATCGCCTTCTGCACCGAGACTCTCGCCTACTACAAGGTGCCGTCGATCGTGGAGGTGCGGGAGGACCAGCTGCCCCGCAACGCCACAGGCAAGGTGGTCAAGGGCGTGCTGAGGGGAGAGGTCGACAACGTCTACGAGGAGTAGCCGGGCCGGGTTGCGCGGTCGCGGCCCAGCGGTACGTCACACCGACGCGGCGGCCTCGACCAGTACCCGGAGCTTCGCCATTGCGAGATCCCTTCCCAGGTAGCCCAGACCGCAGTCCGGGGCGGCGATCAGCCGGTCCCGGTCGATGTGGCGGAGCGCCTCGAGCAACCGGCCCCTCACCTCCGCGACCGTCTCGACCCGGCTACGTGCGATCGCCACACAGCCCAGGATCACGGTGGTGTCGGTGAAGCGGGGAAGGAGCGCTGCGAGGTCGTTCGGCCGGTGGGCGTCCTCGAGGCTGAACCGGTCGATCGGAGCGGCGTCGACGGCTTCGGCCAGGTCCAGGTATGCGGCCGCCGGCGCCTTCTCGTAGTAGTCGTCGTCGAGGTGCCGGGGGTAGCCACAGCAGCAGTGCACGGTGCGCACGACGGAGTCGGGTACCCCTTCGAAGCAGACCGACAGGGCGTCGACGCCGAACGAGAGGGCGTCGTCCACGCGGCGGGCGAACACCGGCTCGTCGACATGGATGTGGGTGTAGCCAGCGTCGGCCGGAGCCCTGACCTCCGAGTTGACTGCCCGGGCCAGGTCGGTGACCAG
>DQOF01000052.1 GCA_015658775.1 Acidimicrobiia bacterium
CCAGAACGGTCGAACCCTCCATGGGACCGGCATCGACGATGCGGAAGGGCTCGCCGGCCGTGTGGTAGTCGGTGCTCTGGATGGTCTCACCGGGGCCCAGAACCATGGTGGAACCGTAGCGCCGCCGCCGCCGCTGGACACGGTGGCGACCGGTTCGCTAGTCACGGCGTGGCGGGTCAGGACCCCGTCCTGTAGGGGCGTGTGCCAACTGCCCAGTACATGGCTCTCGAGTGGCCGCACCTGCCCGTTGATCGACCTCCGACTGCCCACGGCGGGATCGTATAACCTTTGATCAGTTTGCCAAGGCGATGCATTCGGGACGACCCGGCCCTCCGGATCCGGGAAGGTGGAGACCCCCCGGGCGCCTGGTCGTACGTATATGACGGGCCGATCCGGCAGGGGCAGTAACAATGGCGCCGTGGTACCGGTCGACCCCGCACTTGTGCTGGCCGCCATCGGCGCGCCCGTCGTGGCGGGTACCGCCACGCTCCTGCTCCCACGGGGCCGGACCTCGCTCCGGGTACTCCTGGCAACCTGCGGTCCCCTGGCGTCGCTCCTGTTCGTCGGGGCACACCTGCGGCGCTACGGCGTGGCTTCCAACGAGGAGGGCACCACCGCCATCGCGTGGGTGCCGAGCCTGAACCTGGACCTGGGCTTCCTCGTCGACGGGCTGGCCACGTTCTTCGCCCTCCTGATAGCCGGGGTGGGTGTCCTGATAGTCCTCTATTCCCGCGCCTACTTCGGGAGCGACGGACCGTCGCTGGCCCGATTCTTCCCGACCCTCGGGCTCTTCACCACGGCGATGCTGGGCGTGGTCCTCGCCGACCACATGCTGCTCACCGTCCTCTTCTGGGAACTCACCTCGATCAGCTCGTTTTTCCTGATCGGGTGGGACCGCGACGACGAGGAGGCTGTGAAGAGGGCAACGCAGGCCTTCGTCACGACGGGCCTGGGCGGCCTGTCCCTCCTCGGCGGCGTGCTCCTGCTCGGCGACGCAACCGGCTCCTGGCGGTGGAGTGGGCTCGTCACCGGGGCATCGGACATCGGGTCGGGCGGCACCATCGTGGCCGCCTTCATCCTGATCTTCATCGGGGCGGCGTCCAAGAGCGCCCAATGGCCGTTCCACTACTGGCTGCCGGGGGCGATGCTGGCACCGACCCCGGTCTCTGCCTACCTGCACTCGGCGACCATGGTCAAGGCCGGTGTCTTCCTCCTGGGTCGCCTGCTTCCCGTGTTCGGCCTGCTGTCCCTCTGGCTTCCGATGGTCGTGGCGTTCGGTGCCGTGACGATGCTGCTGGGTGCCGTGCTGGCGCTCCAGCAGCACGAGTTGAAGCGGATGTTCGCCTATGCGACAGTGAGCCAGTTGGGCCTGTTCGTCTGCATGTACGGGCTCGGTGGTGCGACGGACGGGCACGGTGTGTCCGCCATCGACTGGGACCTCTCGCAGATAGCCAGCCATGCCCTCTACAAGGCGCCGCTGTTCCTCGTAGCCGGCGCACTGGCCCACCGGGTAGGTGCGCGACGGATGTCCGAACTGTTCGGCCTCTGGCGGCGGAGGGTGCCGGGGGCGCGCCTGCCGGCCGTGATCCTCCTGGCGGCGGGCTACGCACTGGCCGGAGGTCCCGGCACGGTGAGCTTCGTCGCCAAGGAACTGTTCTTCGGTTCAGTGCGCCATGCCGCCGGGACCCGGCCGTTGCTCGTCGTGGTGGCGGTGATGGCCGTGATGGCGGCAATGTGCAACGTGGCGATCGCCGTGCGGCTGGCGGCGACCGTGTTCGGGTGGAGGACGGGCGTAGGCGACGCCGCCGGCGCATCGACGCACGGGGCCGGGCACGGGAACGACCGCTGGGGAGCCGTGCTGTGGCTGCCCGCCGCCGGGCTGGTCCTGCTCCAGTACGTCGGCGGCCTGGTTCCGACGGTCTGGAACTCGGTCTTCGGTCGGCTGGAGGTGAACGTCAACGACGAGGCGTTCGCGGGCGGGCTGCCCTGGTTCTGGGAGCCGTTCCTGCATCCGGGCGTGCCGCTGGCGATGTCGATGGCCGCCATCGTGTTGGGCATCGCCCTCGGGTGCTCGGCGCTGATGCGGGGCCAGGTCGACGACGTCCACGACCGGATCTACCCGGAGTCGTACAGGCTGATCCTGCGGTACGGGCATCGTGCCTTCCACAGGGTCCAGACCGGCCACCTGCGCCACTACCTGGTGCTCATGTTCGCGATGCTGTTGCTGAGCATCTCGTGGGCGGCGTGGATCGACCCGACGATGCTGCGCCTCCCCGACGGTCTGGCCCCCTTCGAGTCGCTGAGCGGCCTGATGCTCGGCGCCGTCGTGTGCGCGGCGGCCATTGCCCTGCCCCTGGTGAGCGAGCGGGTGGTGCGCGTGCTGGTGCTGGGGGCCAGCGGCTTCGCCGTCGTCGGCCTCTACCTCGTGTACCAGGCCCCCGACCTGGCCCTCACCCAGCTCATGTTCGAGATCATCTCGGTGATCCTGTTCCTGCTGGTGCTGCGGCTGCTGCCCCGCCCCGATCGCCGTCCGCGCATCAGCCCGGCGCCGCGGCTTGTCCTGGCGGTGCTCGTAGGCCTCGTGGTCGGGTGGATGACCCTGCTGGCCGGCCATGCGGCGGAGCAGCGCGGCGAGGAGGTGGCCACGCTCGGCGAGTTCTTCGAAGAGCACAGCCTGCATGGCTCCGAGCTGACCGACGGGCACGGCGGCGGGGGTCGGAACATCGTCAACGTGATCCTCGTCGACTTCAGGGGCTTCGACACGCTGGGGGAGATCACGGTGCTGGCGACCGCCGCCCTGGGGGTGTGGTCGATGCTGCCGGGGCGGCGTCGGCACAGGGACGGAGGGTTCCCGCGGATGGTCCCGGGCGTGGGAAGTCCGGCGGGGATCGACTCCCTGATCCTGCGTACCGCTGTCCAGTTGGTGTTCCCGCTCACGATGCTGTTCGCCGTCTACGCGGCGTTGAAGGGACACGACGGCCCCGGCGGCGGCTTCATCGCCGGGCTGGTCACGGCCGTGGGCCTGTGCACCTACCGGATGGCGTTCGGGCAGCGGGCCTTCCACCGCCTGCTGCCCATCCATCCCCGGTGGCTCGTGTTCGTCGGCCTGAGCGTTGCGGCGGGCGTCGCCGCACTACCGCTCCTGCTGGGCCAACCGCTGCTGCGGTCCGGGTCGGCCACGCTGTCGCTGGGCGGCGAGGGGCTGCACCTCGTCTCGGCGATGGCGTTCGACCTCGGCGTGCTCCTCGTGGTTGTCGGCGTAGCGGTCGGGATGATCGGCCGCCTGGGCGAGGAGCTGAACTGGTGACGACCGTCCTCGCCATCTGCGTGACGGTGATAGTCACCGTCAGCGTCTACCTGATGCTGTCGCGTGAGTTGAAGTCCATCGCCATGGGCGTGTTCCTCCTGGGCCACGGCGCCAACCTGTCGATAATCGCCATGAGCGGCTCACCGGTCCTGCCGGGGGGTGGCCTGCGCCAGCCCCCGATCCTCGGCGACGGAATCCTGGTGGATGCGCTGCCCCAGGCGCTGATACTGACGGCAATCGTCATCAACTTCGCGGTGATGGGCTTCTTCCTGACACTGCTTGTACTGACGGCTCGCAATACCGGAACCCTGAACCTCGACGAGTTGGCGCTCGAGGATCCGCCCGTGGCCAGCCCGGAGTTGGAGCCGACGGTGGACGGTGGTCCCGGTGGGGGGGTCGGTCGATGAGGAACGACCTGCTCGGGCTGCTCGTGGTGATCCCGTTGGCGACCGCCGTTGCATCGGTGGCGCTGGTCCGTCGTAGCCGTCCCCAGCGGGTGCTCGGCCTGTTAAGCCTCGGCTCGATGCTGGTACTGGCAGTGGGTTGGCTGTCCGAGATCCGCGACGGCGACGTGCTCGTGTCGCAGATGGGGGCGTGGCCGGCGCCGTTCGGCATCACGCTGGTGTTCGACAGCCTTTCCGGCCTGCTGCTGTGCACAGGGCTGGTGGTGGCCCTCGGCTGCTACGTCCACTCCTTCTCGGTCCTGGAGCCGGAGACGGAGCGGCGATACTTCCACCCGCTGGTCCAACTCCTGATGGTCGGGGTGAACCAGTGCTTCCTCACCGGCGACCTCTTCAACCTGTTCGTTGGCTTCGAGATCATGCTGATGGCCTCGTACGGGCTGCTGGCGATCGGCGCATCACGACGGCAGATGGCGCAGGCCTACAAGTACCTGGTGTTGAACCTCATCGCCTCGACGGTGTTCGTGATCTCCGCCGGGTTGGTCTACGGGATGTTCGGGACGCTGAACCTCGCCGACCTGGCCCGCATCGTCGACGCCCGGGTCGCCTCTGGCGAGGGGCTGCCACCGGGCTTCGTCGGCGTCTCGGTCATGTTGCTGTTCGTGTTCGGCGCCAAGGGCGCCTTCTTCCCGTTGTGGTTCTGGCTGCCCGACACGTACCCCACGTGCCCGGTGCCTGTGGCCGCCCTGTTCAGCGGCCTCCTCACCAAGGTCGGTGTCTACGCCGTCGCGCGCACGTTCCCGCTGGTCTTCGCCGTGGGCGACGCCCGCGACGTGGTCACGCCGCTGCTGCTCGTCTCCGCCGGCATCACGATGTTCCTCGGGGTCCTGGGCGCCGTCTCGCAGCACAGCGTCCGGCGCATCCTCGCCGTCCATGTGATCAGCCAGGTGGGCTACATGGTCTTCGGCATAGCCCTGATGACCACCGCAGGCCTCGCCGGGGCCCTCTACTACATGGTCCAGCACATGGTGGTGAAGAGCTCGCTGTTCCTGTGCTGCGGGGTGATGGAACGCCATGCCGGCTCCGATGACCTGGACCGGCTGGGAGGTCTCCTGAAGCGGGACCGGTTCCTCGGCATCGCGTTCTTCGTGGCGGCGATGAGCCTGGTGGGCCTGCCGCCGTTGAGCGGCTTCTTCGGAAAGCTGGTCCTGGTACGCGAGGGATGGACCGACCACTGGTGGCTCTCGGTGGTGGCCCTCCTGACCGGCGCCCTCACGCTGGTGTCGATGCTCAAGATCTGGACCAGGGGTTTCTGGCTTGCGCCCGTGGTTGCGGCGGAACCGGCCCCGGCCGCCGGGTCCGGCGACCTCCGGGGGGCGTACATCGGCATCGGGTTCCTCGTCGCTGTGGCGGTCCTGATGGGGTTGGCGGCGGAGCCCATCTACGACATCGCCTTCCATGCCGGCGAGCAGTTGACCGATCCGTCGGCCTATATAGGGGCGGTGGACCCGCGCGGGCTGGCCGCCGTCCCGGGTGGTGGAGGATGAGCCGGCGACTGGTGCTCAACGTCGGGCTGGCCGGCATCTACCTGGTGTGGGCAGACGAGCGGAGTTGGCTGGGCGTGCTCGTGGGCATCGCCATCGGCTTCGTCGTCATCTCGGTCTACGACCTCAGCACCGGGCTTCCCGTCTACGCCGTCCGGCTCTTCCGCCTGGTCAGGTTCGGGGCCTACTTCCTCGCCGTCCTCGTGCGCGCCAACCTCCAGATCGCCTGGGAGATCGTGACACCGGGCTTCAGGCAGACGCCGCGCATCCTGCGCTACCCGGTGGCACACCTCACGGCGGTCCAGAAGACGGTGTTCGCCAACTGCATCACGCTGACGCCCGGCACCCTGGTCGTCGACGTGACCCCCGACGGGGGGCTCCTCTACGTGCACTGCATGTACGCCGAGGACCGTGCGACGGCCATCACAGAACTGCGGAAGCTGGATGAACGGCTCCAGCGGGAGGTCTTCTCGTGATCGCCCTGGTCTCGGTCGTGGTCGACGTCGGAATCGTGGCCCTGGCTCTAGGGATGTTGCTCGTGCTGTACCGGATGGTGAAGGGTCCGCACCTCGCCGACCGGGCCATCGCCGGCGACGTCCTCGCGTTCCTGGTCGTGGGCGTGGTCATACTGCTGGCTGTCGACCAGCGGCGATCGGTGTCGCTGGACGCGGCGCTGCTCGTGGCGATCGTCGGCTTTGCGGCGACCGTGGCGTTCGCCCAGTACCTGGGTGGGTTGACGGCGGACGTCGAGCCGCCGGAAGACGAGGCGGTCCCCCTGTGACCGTCCTGCGAGAAGTCACCACGGTGGTCTTCCTGGTGTCGGGCCTCGGCTTCATGCTCGTCGGCGTGTGCGGCATCGTCCGGCTGCCGGACGCCTACCACCGGCTCCACGCCTCCAGCAAGTGCTCCACGCTGGGCCTGCTGGGCCTGTTGCTCGGTGCGGCCGTCCACATCGGCACCCCCGAGGCTGTGATGAAGGCGGTCGTGACGCTCGTGTTCGCGTTCGTGGCGACGCCGGTGGGGGCGCACGTCCTGGCCAAGAGTGCCCATGCCTCGGGAATGCGGCAGTGGGAGGGGACCCTGTCCGACGAACTGGCCGAGGACCAGGACGACGCCGCGGCGTGAATCGGTCGAGCGGCCGCTGGAGCGGGTGAGGAGAATCGAACTCCCGTCATCAGCTTGGGAAGCTGGGGTTCTACCATTGAACTACACCCGCGTTCCCCGTCTACCGGGGTTCGGCGGTCCGTCATCGACGGACACGCGGCGCCGAACCTATCGTGCGCCGGTGTTCCCGGTGCATCCCCTGCGGGTTGTCCGAGCGGTCAGTTGAAGAGCCGTGAGGCATCCTCGAAGTCGACCAGCCAGGTCCGGCCACCGGCTTCCGAGTGGTAGGACGCCCAGCCCAGCAGCCGGCGCGCCCGCTCGGGAAGTTCCGCTGCCCGTCGGCGGTCGACGACCAGGGGGCTGGCCTCCTCGGGCCGGAGCCAACCAACGACGAAGCTGACGTGAAGCCCGTAGCGCCAGGTGTCGCCGGCGTTGTGCCCGGCACCGTGGATGACCCGGCCGCTGTAGATCATGCCGCTGCCGGCTGGCATGGTTGCCGCAGCCGTCTCCTCGTCGCTGAAGTCGGCGCCGCGTACCAGCCCCGGAGGCAGGCGCTGGGACCCCGGGACGACCACGGTCGCCCCGTTGGCCAGGGTGAAGTCGCTCAGCGCGAACATACAGCTGACGGTTATCTCCCGGTCGGGGGCGATCGCCTCAGGCCAGTTGTTCTCGTCCCGATGCAGGTACTGGGCGGGCTCACCCGGTCCGACCGCCATCACCTGGCCGGTGTTCAGCCAGTAGTCGGCTGCGTGTGGGAGGAGGCAGTGGTCGGCGACTGCCAGGAACGTCTCGTTCAGGAGCGCATGGTCGACGAACGCCCCGCTGTGTGCCGCCAGGCCGCAGAAGCGCTTCGTGTTGGCGCCGTGGAAGGTCTCCCAGAGGTCCATGCCGCTCTTGGAACCGGGGACGGTGTCGGCGAGGGTCGCCGCAAGGTCACCGACTATCCGGGCTCGTGCGGTGTCTGACAGCATGTTCTCCACGATGATGCCGCCGTCCGTCTCGAGGGCCGCCACGAGGCTCGCCACCGACTCGTTCCGCCCGAACCGCTGCAACTCTGCCATTCGCGCAGACTATTCCGATCGGTCGGAGCCTGTTGGTCCGGGATCCGGCCACGTGGGCCGATCGGCAGGAGTCAGTCGATGGTGGCGACGTGCAGGACGGCGTCGCCCCGGTTCACGATCGGTGAGTGGGTCTGGCCGATCACGAGGCCGTCCCGTGGGGCTCGGATGGCGGCAAGGCTGTTGGCGAACGCGTCATCCACCGTGCCAAGCACCTGTCGCCTGGCCACGACCGCTCCGGTCGATACGTGAAGGTGCAGGATTCCGCTGCGGGGGGCACGCACCCAGGTCGTCGAGCGCGACACGAGCGAGGGACTGTCGGGAGGGTCCACGGGGCTGGTGAGGCCGACAGCGGCGAGCACCCTGCGCACACCACCGACTCCGACGACGATGGCCTGCTCGTCGAAGCGCAGGGCCTCGCCTGCCTCGTAGACGAGCACGGTGGAACCACGCCTGGTCGCAGCGCGGCGGAGTGTGCCTGCACGGCTGGGTGCGTGGACCATCACCGGTGCGCCGAAGGCCTCGGCCAGGCGCCGCGTGGGCGGGTCGTCCAGGTCGGCTCGGATCTGGGGAAGGTTGCTGCGGTGGTTGCTGGCCGTGTGGAGGTCGATGCCTATGTCGGAACGGGACACGATCTCTGTCATGAACAGGTGGGCGATCTGGGCTGCGAGCGAACCGGTCGCCGATCCCGGGAACGACCTGTTCAGGTCGCGGTGGTCAGGCAGGTACCGGTCGCCACCGATGAAGCCGTGGACGTTGACCACAGGAACGGCGAGCACGGTGCCTGCCAGGTACTCGGGGCTGAGGCCGCGGAGCACCCTCGTGATGATCTCGACCCCGCAGACCTCGTCACCGTGGATGGCGGCGTTCAGCCACACGGTGGGCCCGGGGAGTGCGCCGTGCACCACCCTGACGGGCAGGGCCATGTCGGAACCGGTGGCGAGTCGGCCGATGGGAAGTTCCAGTTGGGCCTCGGTACCGGCCCGCACCTGGTTGTCGCCGATGCTGATCGGCTCCGGCTCACCCACCGGACCGATGCTCCGCTGACAGGCGCTCGTGGGAGGGCGTGCGGTTGGCGCTGCGGGCGGCCCGGGGTGGGCGACCCGTTATGTATGAGCGGCCCGGATCGATGGTGAACCGCTTCCTGAGCGCCTGGCGTCCGAGCAGCATTCGAAATCCCATCTGGTCCCGCCGGGTGAGGGTGAGCTCGACGGACACGACCGTTGATCCGATCCGGACGGGCAGCACCACGACCGGACGGAGTTGGGCGACGCCGCTCGACGACCGCACCAGGCGACGGTCTAGCACCGGAGCCTCGATCGTCACGGCATCGACCGTCGAGCGTTGCCATGGGTAGATGCGGAACCGCACCCATTCCTCGCCGCCGTCGTCGAAGGTGACGAGGCGGGCAGCATGCAGGGCAGAGGTGCGCGCGCCCGTGTCGACCTTGGCCTTGACCCAGTCGAGGCCATGGTCCGGGAGGCCGACCCATTCACGCCAGCCCAGTTTCGGCAGTGTCCCCATCGGTTCTGATCGCCTCCGTGCGGGTGGACGAGCCGGTCGTCGGTCGACCGGAGCCCGCATGCCTACCCATAATGGTCTTTCCGACGACACAAACCCACAGACCCACCACCCGTCGGCAGGAGCAGGCATGAGGCTCGCCATCCTCTCCCGGCAGCCGGACAGCTACACCACGCGGCGCCTCCGACTCGCCGCAGAGGATCGGTCCCACGAGGTACAGGTCCTCGACACGCTCCGGTTCGCCATAGACCTGGCGGGCGACGAGCCGGATCTCCAGTACCGGTCCGGTCCCATCGACGACTTCGACGCGATCATCCCGAGGATCGGAGCCTCGATCACCTACTTCGGCACGGCGGTCGTCCGTCAGTTCGAGCAGATGGACGTGTATACGCCGAACACCTCGAACGGCATCGCCAACTCGCGTGACAAGCTGCGTTCCATCCAGATCCTGTCCAGGCACGAGATCGGCATGCCTGCCACGGCGTTCGTCCGCAACCGCGCCGACGTCCTCCCGGCGATCGAACGCGTGGGAGGCGCACCGGTCGTCATCAAGCTGCTCGAGGGCACCCAGGGCATCGGCGTCATCCTGGCCCCCGACACCCTCGTGGCGTCTGCGATCATCGAGACGCTGCAGAGCACAAAGCAGAATGTGCTCATCCAGGCCTTCGTGGAGGAGTCCAAGGGCCGGGACATCCGTGCGCTGGTGGTCGGCGACCGGGTCGTGGCCGCGATGCGCCGCACCGCACGAGGCGACGAGTTCCGGTCGAACGTCCACCGTGGCGGAACGGTCGAAGCCGTGGACCTCGACGCGGACCACGAGGCGACCGCCGTCCGGTCGGCACAGATAATGGGGTTGCGGGTTGCGGGCGTCGACATGCTCGAGGGCAGGGACGGGCCGCTGGTGATGGAGGTCAACTCGTCGCCCGGGTTGGAGGGGATCGAGGCGGCCACGGGACTGGACGTGGCGGGGGCGATTATCGATTTCGTGGACAACCAGGTGGCGTTCCCCGAACTCGACGTGCGCCAGCGCCTGACCG
>DQOF01000076.1 GCA_015658775.1 Acidimicrobiia bacterium
CCCGCCGGCGAAAGCGCCTGACCGGCAGATCCCCCTCATGGGCGCACTAGACGGTCGCCG
The DNA here is from genome assembly GCA_015658775.1 of Acidimicrobiia bacterium. Lineage (GTDB taxonomy): Bacteria > Actinomycetota > Acidimicrobiia > Acidimicrobiales > MedAcidi-G1 > UBA3125. The sequence continues at coordinate 61 of DQOF01000076.1, forward strand.
CATCGTCCTCGGTGTCACCGGGGGCATCGCCGCCTACAAGGCCGTCGAGGTCTGTCGGCGCCTGGTCGACGCCGGTGCGCACGTGGCGCCGGTAATGACCCGTGGCGCCCTGCGGTTCATCGGCAGCGCCACCTTCGACGCCCTGGCCTCCGAGCCGGCGCAGGTCTCCCTCTGGGACGAGGTCCACCCCGTTCCCCACCTCCGGCTGGGACAGGGTGCCGACCTGATCGTCGTGTGTCCCGCCACGGCCCGGCTGCTCGCCGACTACCGGAACGGCCGCTCCGGTGACCTGCTCACCGCCACGCTGCTGGCCACCCGCGCACCCGTGATCGTCTGTCCGGCAATGCACACCGAGATGTGGGAGCAGGCCGCGGTGCAGGAGAACGTGGCGGTCCTGGCGGACCGCGGTGTCACAGTCGTGGGCCCGGGACACGGCCGCCTGGCGGGAGGCGACGTGGGCGCCGGCCGGCTGGCCGACCCGGTCGAGATCCTCGCAGCCGTCGACCTCCTCCTCGGCGGCGACGGTACCGGTGCCGGATCGGGAGGCGGTGACATGGCGGGCCTCGACGTGCTCGTCACCGCTGGAGGGACACGCGAGCCGATCGGCCCGGTGCGGTACATCGGAAACCGCTCCTCGGGCAAGCAGGGCCATGCGCTCGCCATGGAGGCAGCCGCCCGTGGCGCCAGGGTGTGCTGCATCACCACGCAGCCCGAGAGGGCGCCGGACCGACTCGGCATCGAGGTGATCGCCGTGGAGACGGCAGCCGAGATGGCGACGGCGGTGTGCGCCAACGCCCCGACCGCCGACATCGTGCTGATGGCAGCAGCGGTCGCAGACTTCAGGCCGGTCGAGGTCTCGGCGGGCAAGCTCAAGAAGGCGGACGGGCTTCCACAGATCCGCCTCGAGGCGACAACCGACATCCTGACCGAGTTGGGCCGCAACCGGGTTTCCGGTCAGGTTCTGGTGGGGTTCGCCGCCGAGACCGACGACCTGAGGCAGAATGCGGCGTCCAAGCTGTCGTCAAAGGGAGTCGACATGATCGTCGCCAACGATGTCTCCGCTCCCGGAGTCGGGTTCGGGCACGACACCAATGCAGTGCTTCTGCTGGACGCCGACGGAGGCGTGGTCGAGATCCCGTTGGCCGACAAGCGCCAGATAGCAGGAGCGGTGCTCGACGCCGCCCTGCATCGCCGTGGCCTGTGCGGCGGGGAGGATTGACCCGGGTGGGAAAGAACTGGACCTTCACCTCCGAGTCGGTGTCCGAGGGCCATCCCGACAAGATGGCCGACCAGATCTCCGATGCCATCCTCGACGAGATCCTGGCCGACGACCCCGACAGCAGGGTCGCCTGCGAGACGCTGATCACGACGGGCCTCTGCGTGGTGGCCGGCGAGATCCACACCCGGGCCTATGTGGACATCCCCCGCACGGTGCGCCACACCATCTGCGAGATCGGCTACGACCGCGAGGACTACGGCTTCGACGGCAACACGTGTGGCGTCATGGTGACGATCGACGAACAGTCGCCCGACATAGCCCAGGGTGTCGACAAGTCCGAGGAGTCACGTACTGGAGCCGCCGGGGCCGCGGACCAGTTCGACTACCAGGGCGCCGGCGACCAGGGGATGATGTTCGGCTACGCCTGTGACGAGACCGACGTGCTGATGCCGTTGCCCATCCACCTGGCCAACCGCATAGCCGAGCGGCACGCCGAGATCCGCAAGGCCGGCACGATCCCGTACCTGCGCCCCGACGCCAAGACCCAGGTCACGTTCGACTACGAGGGAAACCGTCCGGTGCGGCTCCGGACCGTGCTGGTGTCGACGCAGCACAACGACGGAATAGACCGCGACACCATGATCCGGCCCGACCTGATCGAGCACGTCATCCGGCCGGTGATCCCGGCACAGTTCGCCGACGACGAGTACAAGGTGCTCGTCAACCCGACAGGCCGCTTCGTGGTCGGCGGACCCGTCGGCGATGCCGGCCTCACGGGACGCAAGATCATCGTCGACACGTACGGAGGAATGGCACGACACGGCGGAGGTGCGTTCTCGGGCAAGGACCCGAGCAAGGTGGACCGCTCGGCCTCCTACGCCACCCGCTGGGTCGCCAAGAACCTGGTCGCAGCCGGCGCTGTCGCCCGTTGCGAGGTCCAGGTGGCGTACGCCATAGGCATGGCGCACCCGGTATCGGTGCAGGTCGAGACCTTCGGCACCGAGACGGTCGACTCTGAGCGGATCTCGTCGTGTGTCGGCGAGGTCTTCGACCTGCGGCCTGCGGCGATCATCGAGGCCCTGGGCCTGTGCAGGCCGATCTACCGGGAGACCGCCACCTACGGGCACTTCGGCCGTGAGGGGAGTCACGACCACTTCCCCTGGGAGTGCACCGACCGGGTCGACGACGTGCGGTCGTACCTCGGCCTGGACTGACACGGACGAGTCGGGGTGACGGGCGGCGGCACCGGCCAGGGCCGCCTGGACCTGGACCTGCCCGATGGGGCGACCCCGGAGGCAGTCCCCACCGCGGCTCCGGGCGATCCCCCGGCCCGGGTGGTCAGGGTCCTGCCCGACGTGGCAGCCATAGACCGGACCTTCGACTACCTGGTTCCCGGGACATGGTCCGCCGACGGTCGCGCAGACCGGTTGGGGGTCGGCAGCAGGGTCCGGATCGTCCTGGCGGGTCGCCGGGTGGGCGGTTGGGTGGTCGCCGACCACGTTCGACCACCGCCCGGAGTCGAGTTGCGTCCCTTGGCCGGGTCCAGCGGGTTGGGCCCCTCGGCCGAGATGATCGACCTGGCCCGGTGGGCTGCCCACCGGTGGGCCGGCCGCCTGGTCGGCCTCCTCAGGACGGCATCGCCGCCGACCGTGGTGGTGTCCCTTCCGCCTGCTCAGGCCGCCGTCCCCGTGACGGCCGCCGTGGCCACATGGGCCGCCCGTGCCCTGGAGCAGGAAAGGGCCGTGGTCAGGCTGGCACCCGGTGAGGACCTCACCCCGCTGGTGCTCGAGGCGGCCCGCCGCGGCGACGCCCTCATCCTGCTGCCGACGATCGCCGCGGCGCAGCGTCTGACAGCGACCCTGCGACGGATCGGGCTGCCCGTAGCAGGGTCGCAACGTGACTGGGCACGGGCAGCGGCAGGCGGCCTCGTCGTCGGAGCGCGGGCTGCGGCCCTGGCCCCTGTTCGCGACCTGGCGGCCGTCGTGGTGGTGGACGAGCATGACGAGTCCTACCGGGAGGAACGAGCTCCGACCTGGAACGCGCGCGACCTGGCTGCCGAGCGTGCCCGACGGGCCGGTGTGCCCTGTGTGCTCACCTCGCCGTCGCCCAGCCTCGAGGCGCTGGCGTGGGGCGACCTCCTGGTGCCCTCCCGGAGCGACGAGCGGGCCGGCTGGCCGGTCGTCGACCTTGTGGATCGGCGTGACGACGACCCGGTGAGGGCCGGGCTGCTGGGCGAGGCCCTGGTGCCGATCCTGCGCGGCGGGGGCGGTGATCCCGTGGTCTGCGTCCTGAACCGGCGCGGCCGGTCACGGCTGCTGGCCTGCTCCACCTGCGGCGACCTGGTCCGCTGCGTCGACCACCAGGTGCCGATGGTCCAGGAGGACGACGAGGCGCTGGTGTGTCCCGTGGACGGCATGCGACGACCACAGGTCTGCGATGGCTGCGGTGCCACCCGGTTCCGGAACCTGCGGGCCGGGGTGGCACGGTTACGCGAGGAACTGGAGGCACTGGCGGGGAGGCCGGTTCTGGAGGTGACGGGCGACACGGACCGGTCGACCCTGACCGACCACGGGGTGTACGTGGGAACCGAGGCGGTGCTCCACCGGCTGGACAGGGCGGCCAGGGTTGTATTCCTGGAGTTCGACCAGGAACTGCTGGCACCCCGGATAAGGGCGGCCGAACAGGCCATGGCCCTCCTCGTGCGGGCTGCCCGCCTGGTCGGTGGTCGTGGAGGCGGCGGCCGTCTGGTGGTCCAGACCCGGATGCCCGAGCACGAGGTCCTGCAGGCCGTGCTGCACGCCGACCCGGGCAGGCTGGTGGAGGCCGAGTCGGCCCGCAGGCGACTCCTGGACCTACCGCCCTTCTCGGCCCTGGCCAGGGTGTCTGGCCCGCCGGCGGGCGAGTTCATCCGGCGCCTCGGACTTCCCGACGGCGTCTCGGTCCTGGGGCCCCGTGACGGGGCCTGGCTGGTCCGGGCGCCTGACCACGACACGCTGAGCGGGGCGCTGGCGGCCGTGGAGCGGCCCCAGGGGCGCCTGCGCATCGAGGTCGACCCGGCCAGGGCCTGAGGGCCGTCAGGCTGTTCCGGCTACCAGGAGCGTCGGTTGACCTCGTACAGGGCGATCGCCGCCGCCGCCGACACGTTGAGGCTGCCCACTTTTCCCAACTGGGGTATAAATGCCACTGCGTCGCAGGATTCGAGCACCGCAGCCGAAAGGCCGCGGTCCTCGTGTCCCAGCGCCAGGCACGTTCTCTCGGGGAACCGCACCTCGTGGATCGGCACCGCGCCGTCGGCCAGCTCGACGCCCACGAGGCCGTAGCCGGCGGAGCGGAGGCCGGCTACCGCCTCGTCGGCCGTCCCACAGATCGTCCAGGTGAGGTATCTGCTGGTGCCGAGCGCCGTCTTGTTGGTCCTGGCGTGAGTCGGCGGAGCCGTGGCCCCTGCCAGCCACAGGTGCGAAACCCGGTATACGGCCGCCGTGCGCAGGATGGCG